>AKKQ01000008.1 GCA_000276965.1 Thiovulum sp. ES
GCAAGTGTAAAACTATCTGGAGTTGAAATTGTTCCGTCAATAGAACTACTATAAGAGTAAGTTAATGTATCTCCATCACCATCAGTAGCATTTGTTTCTAAACTGAATGTTGTGCTGTTTGCATCTCCACTTGTTGGTGTAATTCCAAAACCATTAATCACTGGATTATTATTTTCACCTGAAGTAGCAGTAGATACTGTAATAGTTAAAGTTTGTGTAGCTGTTCCACCATTTCCATCTGTTACAGTTACAGTGATTGTATGAGTTCCAGCTGAAAGAGTGAATGAAGTTTCATCAGAAATTGTTCCATCAATATCACTGCTATAAGAATAACTCAATGTATCACCATCACTATCAGTCGCAACAGTTGTCAATGAGAAAGTTGTTACATTCTCTTCACCACTTGTTTGATTAGCTGTAAAGCTTGAAATTGTTGGATTGCCATTTGCAGAAACAACAACATTTACCACCTTCGTAACGGTATTAACTCCATCGGAAACAGAAGCAGTAATTGTGTGAGAACCAATAGAAAGAGAGAAATTATCTGGATCTGCAATAGTTCCATCAATAGAACTACTGTAAGAGTAAGTTAGAGTGTCTCCCTCTGTATCAGTTGCATCGATTTCAATAGAATAAGTATCAAAATCTCGACCAGTTTCAGGATTTACTGAGAATGAATTAATTTCTGGTGCAAAGTTTCCAGAGACTTCAACATTTCCTTCAAATCCGTAAATATTTCCAGAGAATTTATTTTCAATTAAAGAAGTATAAGTTGAAAAACCATTAGACAATTCAGTTGTTGAAAAAGTTTTTGCATTTATAACCTCATCAAGACCAGAAATATAAACAGAAACTGTGTATTCCCCATTTTGAGTAAAGTATCTATCCATTACATCATCAGCAAAACCAACACCAGAAGAGATTTTCTCAAGTGCTTCTGCGAAATCAATTGAAATAATTCCGTTGCTTTCAGTAAAAATATTTTCAACACTATTTAATATTGAGCTACTTGAAAGTTCAGTATTATCTGCTTTTATACCATATCCTGAAATTGCTTCACCGTCTGGAACAGTAATTGAGAAAATTCCATCCGAAGAACGAGTTAATGAAACATTTCCAAAAATTGCCATAATAGCTCTTTCGCTATCTTTAATTTTCACAGCAACAGTTAAACCACTTTTTGTGTTTTCGCTTTCAAAAATACTATCAGAACCGCTTTCAATTTCAAAAGAGAGTTGTAAAACTTCTTTGTATGAAGCACCTACTGAGAAAGGAGCATATTTGATTGAGTCGAAAGTTCCATTTGAAAGAGTGATTGTTTTTTCTCTCTCTTCACTTCCAACAGTAACTTCACTGTTTTTAATTCCAACAATAGCTTCAGTTGGTTCTGGATCAGGCTCTGGCTCTGGTGTAACAATAACAACTGGATTTGTGATTGAAACATATTTATAAGCTGTTACACTCTCATCTCCATTTGTAGCAACCACTTTAATTGAGTAAGTTTCCGCAGTTGTAAAAGTTTTTGAAAAAGAATTTCCATTTCCAGCAACACCACCATTTACAAACCATTGATAAGCTGTTTCATCTTTATTTGATGAAGCATAGAATGAAATTGTTGAACCAGTTGTTGCACTTGTTCTTGAAGCAGTGATAAATGTAGTTAATGCAACAGGCTCTTCAGGAACTTCAGAAACAGTAATTGTTACAGAATCCGTAGCAACTTTTTCACCATTTTTTGCTGTAACGGTAATTGTGTGAGTTCCTGCTTCAAACTTTGTAGTGATTGAATCTCCTGTTTCTCCAGTACTCCATTCAAAAGTTGTTCCTTCCAAATTTGCACTAACAGAAAATGAAAATTCAGTTTCTGTATCACCAGAAATTGGACTAGCAGTTATAGTGATATTTAATGGAATTTGATCTTCTATTGTTTTCTCTAAATCTTCGATAACAGTTTTTCTATCATCTTCAATTTTTGCTAAAGCTTCACTCAATTCATCAATAACTGCTTGTAATTCATTAGAAACATTGTTTTTAATTGCATCGGCAAGTGAAACTCCATTTGCATTAACTTCTTTAATACTTGCAAGAATTAAATCTTCTAAATCTACATCACCTAAATTAACAAGTGTTGCAATAAGATTTTCATAAATATCAGCTTGTGAATCAATTTTGTCATCACTTAAAACATTGTCGGCAAAATCTGAAGCACTGAATCCATCATCTTCAAAATTTTCAGAGATTTTGTCCAAACCTCCAAGAATAATTGTAGCTTTAATGATTTTTTTAGCTTCTGCTTTTGTTAGTTCAACCTCATCGACACTTGTTGATTCAGCAATTTTTTTAACTCTACTTTTTAGCTTACTTGAAATAACTTCTAGTGCTTTTGAAACTTTCCGTAAAGATTTTGCTCCACCAGTTCTTAAACTTTCATTATCAATGTCATTAATAAGTTTAATAACTGATTTTGTGTTTTCTAAAGTTGCTAAGAGTTTTCCAGACAGTAACTCATCGTCAATAGCTTTGATTGATTTTGTTGTTGCTTCAGTTACAGGATTTAAAATACTTTCAATTTCAGTTGCCAACTCATCTGAAACAACAGCTTCATCAAAAGTTTTATTTGAATCAATCAAATTTGCAATTCCATCAAAAGTAGAAGTATAATCGCCAGTTGTTTGAGCGATTGATTCTGCTGTTTTTTGAATTTGAAGAGCTTTTTTAATTGCAATTGTTGCATCTCCATTTCCATTTTCTAACTCTGCGATTGGGTCTTTTCCTAAAAATTCTGCAGAAATACCAGTTGCTTCTGCTACTTTTTGGAGTGCTTCAGTTTTAGAAATTCCTTTTTTTACAAAAGAAGAGGCAATTGTTGTTAGTGGAGTTAAGATTACTGGAGTTTTGCTTTCATTTTCTTCCCAATCAGAATTCACAAGAGCAGTTTCTAGTACACCTTCAAAAGTTTCACCTGTCGCTGTATCAATTGTGTTCTCATTAGAAACAATTTTTGCGAAACCAAAATTTTCAGGAAGTTCATTCGCTGTTTCAAAAGAGAAATTAAATGTACCGTCTGCGACAGTTGTATCAATTTGACAATCTACTAAAACATAATTTTCAACACCACAATTTTGTAAATTCTCTGGAACTTGTGAAAGATTTACATCTTCTGAAAATTGAATATAAACTCCTGCATTTTCTAAATATCCATCAACAACAATTCCAGAAAGCTTCATTAATTTCGTTGCAACAGTTGTATTTGGTTCTGCATTATCAACACATTCGCCATTTTCATCTGCAACAAGACCTTGTTCTTCACAAGTCTGTTCTTGAGTTGGATTAACACATTCGCCATTTTCATCTGCAACAAGACCTTGTTCTTCACAAGTCTGTTCTTGAGTTGGATTAACACATTCGCCGTTTTCGTCTGTAACAAGACCTTGTTCTTCACAAGTCTGTTCTTGAGTTGGATTAACACATTCGCCGTTTTCGTCTGTAACAAGACCTTGTTCTTCACAAGTCTGCTCTTGAGTTGGATTAACACATTCGCCATCTACAAGAGTCTGATTTTCAGAGCATTCAATTGTTTCGTTAACTTCTGGTGATGTTGTTTTGTTATCACTAGAAGAGCTAGAACAACTGCTCAATGAGAGAAGACCAATTAACATGGTCAAAAACATAATTTTATGCTTGGACATATATCTCCTTTAAGATAAAAATTGCAATTTTGATTATATCTAAATCAAATAGGTTTAAAAATCACGACAGATACAACAACTATCATGATTAGAGTTGGGTATTCGTTTAAAAATCTGAAAAATTTACCAGATTTTTGACACTCGTCTTTCTCTAATTTTCTTCGCAGAATCTCAAGATAAATTTGATACGCAAAAAGAGTTAAAACTAGAAAAATTTTTAAATGTAGCCAACCACCACCAGAAAAGTGATCTCCTAAATAGGCAAGAAGCAGACCACTTAAAATAGTTGCCCACATTGCAGGATTTCCAATGTATTTTATGAGTTTAAACTCCATAATTTTTACAACATCAGTAAATTCTTGTCTATCCATATTTTCTGCATGATAAACAAAAAGTCGTGGCAGGTAGAAAAGCATTGCAAACCAAGAAATAAAAGAAATAATATGAAAAACTAGTATGTGGCTATAATATTCCAAAAAACTATAATCTCCCTTTTAATAGTTCATTCACTTTCTGAGGGTTTGCACTACCTTTACTAGCTTTCATTGTTTGACCAACAAAAAAGCCGAAAAGCTTATCTTTTCCATTTCGATATTGCTCAACTTTATCAGGATTTTTCTGAAGAACCTCATCGATAATTTGGAGAATTGCACTATCGTCATTGACTTGAGCAAGTCCTAATTTTTCAATAGCTTCTTTAACTGAAAAATTTTCGTTTTCAAAAAGAAAATCGAGAACATCTTTACCAGCTTTACCACTAATTTGATTTTTATCAATAGCTATAACAATATCGGCTAATTTTTGAAAATTTATTATGCTAGTAGAAATTTCAAGATTTCGTTTATTCAATCTACCAAGAAGTTCGACAGTTAGCCAAGAAACGGAATTTTTTACACTTGCTCCAATTTGCAACATATTTTCAAAATAATCTGCTAATTCTTTCGATGAACTAATAACTCCAGCATCATATTCTGAAATTTTTAACTCATTTACCAGTCTTTTTGCTTTTTGATCAGGAAGTTCAGGAATTTGAGAATATTTTTCCATTGTTTCATCAGAAATCACAACATCTAAAAGATCAGGCTCTGGAAAATATCGATAATCAGCAGCTTCCTCTTTTCCTCTCATACTTCGAGTCTCGTTTTTTGCCGAATCATAAAGTCGAGTCTCTTGCCAAACATCATCGCTATAAACACCATCTTCCCATGCTTCAATTTGTCTCTCAACTTCAAAATCAATCGCTTTTTGAATAAATTTAAATGAATTGATATTTTTGATTTCCACTCTTGTATAGAGTTTATCATCGCCTTTTGGACGAATTGAGACATTTGCATCACATCGAAAAGAACCCTCTTGCATATTTGCATCTGAAATATCAATATATCTAATAATTGCATGTAGCTTTTTTAGATACTCAATTGCTTCATCAGAACTTCTCATGTCTGGAGCTGTAACAATTTCTAAAAGTGGAGTTCCTGCACGGTTTAAATCAACTTTAGAAACATTTGTTTCGTGAATATTTTTTCCAGCATCAGCCTCAAGGTGTGCACGATCTATTTTGACTTTTCTGTTTGAAATTTCAATAAACCCATTTTCAACAATTGGCTTATAAAATTGAGAAATTTGATAAGCACTAGGAGAATCTGGATAAAAATAGTTTTTTCTATCAAATTTTGAACTTTTATTTACAGTTGCACCGATAGCTGTTCCAAGTTGGATTGCTTTATGAACTGCTTCACGATTTATAACGGGTAAAGCACCTGGTAAAGCTAAACATGTTGGACAAGTATTTGAATTCTCTTTTTCATCAAAACTTGTCGGACACGAACAAAATAGTTTAGTTTCTGTATTCAATTGAACATGAACTTCTAAACCAATAACAATTTCAAAATCCATTAAAGACCTTTCACGGAATTTTTTTAAAGTGTATCAAAAAAAGAAGAACCAAATTGCTTAAAAGCTATAATTTCCCAATATTTTTTTACGGAGAATGAGAGATGACAGAAAAAAAAGAAGAGAAAATTAAACTCCAAACACACTTAAAATTTGAAGGTGATCCACTATTTGGAAAGATAGAAGAGCATAAAGAGGGTAGAGTTCTTGCAACTCTTAAAATTAGACATGAAATGAAAGCCGATAAAGATGGTTTAATTCATAACGGTTTTATCTTTTCAAGTGCAAGTTATATCGCTGCAGTAACTGTTAATAAAAAGTACGGTTTTGTAATTGGCTCAATTGTCAATTTTTTGAGTCCAGTTAGAGAGGGAGATGTAATTGAGTTTGAGGCGACAACAGAACAGAAAAATGGAAAAAAACGAGTTGTTGATATTGTTGGAAGAATTGGAGACATTAAAGTTTTTGTTGGTGAATTTACAGTTGCAATTATGGAGAGACATATTTTAAGTGTAGATTTAGATGAGATAGAGACAGAAATCAGAAAAAAGAATTCTAACGATGAGTAGAAAATGGGAAATTCTTCAAAATCATCTTCACCATTTTTTAAAAGATGGAGTTGAGAGAACTGGATTAAAATCTGCTGTTGTTGGTCTCTCAGGTGGATTGGACTCTGCCGTTGTTTCAGTTTTACTGCAACAAGTTTTTGGGGGTAAATTTTTAGCAGTTTCAATGCCAACTCAATATTCTTCAGAGTCATCTTTAAAAGATGCGAAAGAGCTTGTTGAAAAATTTGGAATGCGATGGGAAATAGTTGAAGTTGGAAAATATATAGAGACTTTTCAAAAAGTTAATAGTGATTTTTCGCCATTAAGAATGGGAAATTTTTCAGCACGAATACGAATGGCAACACTTTACGATATTTCAGCAAGAGAGAGTGGGCTTGTTATTGGAACAAGTAATAAGAGCGAAATTCTTCTTGGTTATGGAACTCTTTTCGGTGATTTAGCAAGTGCTATAAATCCAATTGGAGATATTTATAAAACTGATCTTTTTGAGTTTGCAGACTATTTGGGAGTTCCAAAAAGTATTATTTCAAAACCTCCGTCAGCTGATCTTTTTGAGGGACAGAGTGATGAAAAAGAGATTGGATACACATATACAGAAATAGACAGAGTTTTAAAACTCTATGTTGAAGAGCGAAAAAGTCTTGATGAGGTCGCAGAAATTGTTGGAAATAGGAATTTAGTTGAAATGCTTGTTAAAAGAATATACTCGAATCACTTTAAAAGAAAAATGCCAGTGATTGCAAAAGTTACAAATCGAACTTTTGGACATGACTTTTTATATTCGAGAGAAGCGGAGCTTTAAAAAAAGATGTTCTTATTTGTCGGATTTCTCCGACAATCTATTATTTCGAGACCTCATCGGCAATTTTTATAATTTCTGCAAATTGATCAGCTTTTAAACTAGCACCGCCAACAAGAACACCAGAAACTGACTTTTGAGAAAGAATATCATGAACATTCTGGGGTTTTACACTACCGCCATAAAGTATCTCTTTTTTTGTGATCTCTTTTAACTTTTTAGTAATTTCTTCAATCTGTTCGAGTGTTGGAGTTAGACCAGTTCCAATTGCCCAAATCGGTTCATATGCAATTACTAAATTTTCGTAGTCAAGATTTATATTTATTAGTTGATTTTGTAGAAATTTAAAAACTTCATTTTCTCCGCTTTCACGAATTTCAAGATTTTCTCCGACACAAAAAACTATCTGCAATTTCTCTTTTGAGTAAAAACGAAACTTTTGTGCGATGAGGTCTTCACTCTCATTTAAAATATCTCTCCGTTCAGAATGTCCAAGCAAAACCGTTTTTATTCCAAACTCCTCTATCTGTTCCAATCCAATTTCGCCCGTAAAAGCTCCATTTTTTGTCGGATACAGGTTTTGAGTTCCAATTTCCACTTTATCTATTTTTTCTTGAATTGCGGTCGCAGGTGGAAAAACCACCACTTCAGATTTTGAATCCGAAACAAGTTTTTCCAACTCCTCCAAATACTCTCTAGTCCCCTTTCGAGTTTTAAAAGTTTTGAAGTTTCCTGCAACTATCAACTATTTTCCTTGACAAGTGGCAACACACCTGGTAAGGTTTTTCCCTCAATCAATTCAAGTGAAGCACCGCCACCTGTTGAAATAAAAGTGATGTCTTCATCAAGTCCAGTTCGCTTAATCAAATCCGCAGTATCTCCGCCACCGACAACTGTTGTCGCATAACTTTCTGCAACTGTGTGTGCCAATTTAAAACTACCTCGAGAGAATTTCTCAATTTCATATACACCCATTGGTCCATTCCAAAGAATTGTTTGTGAATCTTTGAGTGCCAATTGAAAAAGTTTCACAGAAGCTGGTCCAATATCAAGTCCCATCCATTTTTCAGGAATCTCTTTTGTCGTAACTTCTTTGATTGTGGATTTGTCCGAAAATTTATCCGATGCAACAACATCAACAGGTAAATATAACTGGACTCCCAATTTCTTTGCCTCTTCTACAATTTGTAAAGCATCATTCATTAAATCTTTTTCAACAATTGAGTTTCCGATATTGTCGCCGAATGCTTTTAAGAAAGTGAAAGCCATTCCACCACCAATTATCAATTTATCAACTCTTGGCAATAGGTTTTTGAGAGCTTCCAATTTTCCAGAAACTTTACTTCCACCAACAATTGCGGTAAATGGTCGAGTCGGATTATTTAATAATTTGCTGAAAAACTCAATCTCTTTTTGTAAAAGGAAACCTGCACATTTTGTTTTTGAGTCAAAATGTTTTGTAATTCCCTCGACTGAAGAGTGCGCACGATGACTAACACCAAAAGCATCATTCACATAAACATCTGCTAATTCTGCTAATTTTTTTGAAAGAACCTCATCGTTTTTTGTTTCTCCACTCTCAAAACGGAGATTTTCTAAAAGAAGAACTTCGCCAGATTTTAAGTTTTCTGCTTTTGTTTTTGCATCATTTCCAACAACATCAGAAGCCAATTTGACATCTAAATGAAGTAGAGAATGCAGTCTTTTTTGAACAGGCTTGAGTGAAAATCTTTCCTCAAATCTACCTTTTGGTCGTCCGAGATGAGAAGCAAGAATTACTTTTGCATCGTTGTCAAGACAATATTCGATTGTTGCAATTGCCGAACGAATTCGTCGGTCATCTGTAATGTTTCCATATTCGTCAAGTGGCACATTGAAATCACATCGAATAAAAACTCTTTTGTTTTGTAAATCCGTCTCTTTTAAACTATAAAGTTCCATGATTTTACTTTCCGCTTACAAAAATCGCCATATCGATAAGTCTGTTGCTATATCCCCACTCATTATCGTACCAAGCCATAACTTTAACCATATTTCCATCGATAACTTGAGTCAAGTCTTCCGCAACAATTGATGAATTCGCATTACCTACAAAATCTTCTGAAACTCTCATTTCTGAATCAATTGCGATAATTCCTTTCAATTCGCCTTCTGCTTTTTCTCGTAAAATCTTATTCACTTCTTCTTTTGTTGTATCTTTTTTAACAACAAGATTTAAATCCACCATAGAAACATTTGGAGTTGGAACTCTAACACTTTGACCGTGCATTTTTCCTTTAAGTTGCGGGAGAACAAGACCAATAGCTTTTGCCGCACCTGTTGTTGTTGGAATCATATTTACTGCCGCAGCTCTTGCCCGTCTTTTATCTTTTTTGTGTTTCACATCAAGGATATTTTGGTCGTTTGTGTAACTGTGAATTGTTGTCATAAGTGCTTTCTCAATTCCAAAAGCATCATCAAGAACTTTAGCAACTGGTGCAAGACAATTTGTTGTGCAACTTGCATTTGAAACAATGTCTTGACCAGCATATTCACTATTATTTACACCAATTACAAAAGTGTCAGTGTCATCTTTTGCTGGAGCTGAAAATACAACTTTTTTTACACCCTCTCGTAAGTGGATTTTTGCGGAATCTTTTGTTAAGAAAACACCCGTGCATTCAAGAACGACTTCAGCACCCTCTTTTCCAAAATGTACATTTTCTGGGTCTCTCTCTGAAAAAATCTTGACTTTTGAATCTCCAATTTTTATGTAAGAGTCTTCTAAGATTTCTGTCTCTTTTCCAAATTTTCCATGAACAGAATCGTTATCAAGAAGATACTTAATCATATCTGGATCAGTCAAATCATTGATTGCAACAAGCTCAACATCACTCCGCTCAGCGATAATTCTCGCAACACTTCTACCAATTCGTCCAAATCCGTTAATAGCTACTTTTAATGCCATTTTGCTCTCTTTAAGAAATCTTTATAATTTTTCTTTGATTGTAGCAAAAACAAAATTTAAAGAAATCTTTTTAACTCTTTAAACCCTAGATTGCTATTGCAACTCTATTTCAGGATTTAAGATGTAACATCCTCTCCTTTTTCGCACAAAAAGTTTTTTATTGTAAGGACTTTTTCCATTTATCTCATTTTTCGACAATACTGAATTTACATAAGTTCGCTGTTGTCTATACTCTGGAAGAACAGAGAGAGGCATAAGTTCGATGTAATACATAAAGTCGTCCATGTTAAAACATTTAAAGATGAGGTGAGCATACAATGCTCTATTTGAGAACTTTTCGTTTAGAGCATTCCAGTAGAGAATTAGAAAATATTCCATAGAGTTTAGCTTTGCTATATTTGAACTCAGTCAAACTCTAAAGAAGCTCTCTATATCTATCTCGACTTGACAGGCTCAAAAGCCCAAAAAATTGTAGCCTTTGTTGATAGCTGTTTCTCTGGAAAAACTGGTGCTGAAAATGATGAGACTCTTTTTAAAGGAAAAGGGACTGCTGGAATTTATGCAAGAGAGATAAAAACAGAATTTGACAAAAATAGAATGGCAGTTTTAACGGCTGGGTGAAATCCTTCCCGCCCAAATCAAAGATTATGGACGGGGCTTCTTCGCTTTTCATAAATACGGACTAAAAAAGCAAGTTTAGAACCAGCTAAACAACTTTTCTTAGACTAATTAATGATGATAAGGTCTGACGACTTCTATCTGCAAGAAAAGGAACTTTTGCATTAACTTGCAACCTTCTCGTTTCCGACAAGGGTTTTAAGATTTCTCTAATAAAATATCGACTAGCAATATTGTAACTTGCCGACAAGTCAGCATGATATTTTTTGCCATTTCCAAATTCTGCTAAATCTTTTTTACTGTTTCTGCTAATTTCACCAGAGCCATCAAAAGCATATTTTGAAGTTCCACGAGCAAGAACACGACTTACTCTCATTCCGAATTGGTGGGCTTTTTCGATTGTCCTTTGCTGAATTGTGTTTTTTTCTCCAAAATTGAAGTTTTCGACGAAGAGAACCTCGACCTTTTATTTTTCCCAAATGCTCAAAAATTATTTTTGTAGCTCCAACTTCATTAGCAAACTTTATAATTTCATCGACTGTATTTTGAGAAATGTATTTTTGTATATTATTAATCTTTCTCCAAAGATTTGGTTTTTCAGTCAATCCAAATTTTCGTTGAGCTTCAGCAAGTTTGCCTAATTGTCGTTTTAATCGGAAACTTTTTGAAACATCTCTTTTCTGTAAAAAACAGGAAAAGAGCTTGTCTCCTCTGGTGAATTTGGAGGTTTTTCGTAGAACTTCTTAGCTTTTGAAAGTTTTGCTTCTTTCTTCTTTTCCCAATTTTTAAGTCTTGAAAAATGAGATGAAACATTTCCAATAGCTTCTTAAATCGTGGCTCTTCTTAAATCGTGGCTCTTCTTAAATATGACGGAAACTTATAAAAATGAAAATCAAAATCATATTTTGGATACGGATTTTGTTTGGTTTCATGAGTCATTTTTTCTACAAAATTTACCCTCTCTTTTGATGATAAATTTTCTAAATTTTTCCACTCTTTAGAAATAACATCAATCATAAAAAGTAATGCTTTGTTGTAGATTTTGAGAGTCTCGTTAAAAATTTTAGAGTGAGATGTAATCTTTAGTTTTACAGTCTTTGTAATTTTCATTGATTGACATCTCCCCTAATTTTCTAAGATTTTATCCAAAATTTTGGAGGCATCTTGACCTCTCCCAAGCCTATCTTACAAAGAGGCTATGGAAGAGGATTGCGAAGCCATTTGTTCAAATGAAAATTTAGAGAATCGATTTTTAAAAATTCGTTCGGAAAATGAGAAACTTCAAGGTTTTGGCTTTCAGAAACTTCCGAAAATTCTAAATTCAAAAAATATTGAGTTTGAAGCAAAAATCCAAACTCTTTTGAAATTGCTAAAATAGATTTAATTTTTAAGAAAGGATTTTTTATGAAAATTGTATTTATGGGAACACCAGAATATGCGGACGAAATTTTAAAAGAGATTTTAAATGAAGAGAGTTTAGATGTTGTTGGGGTTTTTACTCAACCAGATCGACCAGTTGGACGAAAGCAAATTATGACTCCTCCGCCAGTCAAAACAACAGCTGAGAAATTTGAAATCCCAGTTTTTCAACCCGAAAAGTTACGAGAAATTGCCGATGAGGTTCGGAATTTAAATCCAGATTTTCTTGTTGTCGGGGCTTACGGACAAATTTTAAGTCGAGAAATTTTGGATATTGCACCCGCGATAAATTTGCACACCTCAATTCTCCCGCTTTACCGTGGTGCAAGTCCAATTCAACAAGCTCTTTTAAATGGTGATTTGGAAACTGGTGTAACGGCAATGCTGATGAACGAGGAACTTGACGAAGGTGATATTCTCAAAATCTCAAAAATTGACATCGATAAAACTTGGCTACTCGAAGATTTGTATCAGAATTTGACAAAACTTGCAGGAAAATTAGCAGTTGAAACTGTGAAAGATTTCCAAAATCTGCGACCTCATCGGCAAAAAACTGAAGATGCAACTTATTGTAAAAAAATCAAGAAAAGTGATGGTGAAGTCTCTTTTAAATCGGCGACAGAAATTCATCGAAAATGGAGAGCATTTACTCCGTGGCCTTCAATTTATTTAGAAAATGGTTTAAAACTTCTCGATATTGGAATTTCTGAAAATGGGAATTTTCGTGAAGGGGAAATTTTAGAAGTTTCTGAAAATGAAATTCGTGTCGGCTGTCTCGATGGTTCTATAACAATTCGTGAAGTCCAGCCAAAATCTAAAAAAAGAATGGGTATCATCTCATATCTAAATGGAAAAAGATTAAAACAAGGTGATATTCTATGGTAAATTTTAGAGTTGACTCGGACAACAAAAATATCAAAATCGAATTGATGCTAAAAGGCGAAAGCGACACTCTTTTTGTTGAAATTCCAAAATACCAAATTGTTGAAGTTGATGAAAAAGTCTATATTGACATTTATGAAATAAAAACAAATCGAGAGTGGCTAAATATTGTGATTGAGACTTACCTGAAAAACAAGCGAGTCGAAGTTCCGCAAAAATTTGCCCCACTACTTGAAATTGCTCTTTAGGAGAAAACTTGAAATTAGATAGGGAATATTTTCTTTCACACCCACCAATTGATTTTCAATTTGTGCAAAACAGTAAGGATTTTCTGGTTGAAGAAAAAAGTCTTTACGATTGGACTGGCGAGGGCGAACATGCGATTTTAAAAATTCGTAAAAAGGGAATTTCGACTTGGGAAATGGTTTCTATTGTTGCAAAAGTTCTCGGAATGAACAAACGAGATATTGGATATGCTGGTTTAAAAGATAAAAATGCACTGACAATTCAACACATTTCACTTCCAAAAAAATATCTCGAAAATGTTGAAAAATTAAATGAAGAGCGAAGTCTTTCAGTTTTAGAGACAAATTTTCACAAAAACAAAATCAAGCTCGGACATTTAAAAGGGAATCGATTTTTTATTCGACTTAAGAAAGTTACTCCGACTTCGGCAAAAAGATTAGAAATTGCAATTAAAGAGATTGCAAAAAGTGGAATTCCAAACTTTTTTGGTTTTCAGCGATTTGGTGTCGAGGGCGATAATTTTAAATTGGGAAAAGAGATTATTGACGGAAAAAGTGGAATTCGTGACCGAAATAAAAAGCGACTTTTTGTAAATTCTTATCAAAGTATGCTTTTTAATAATTGGCTTTCTGAACGAATTCGACTCTCAAGATTGGTTGAAAATTTTTCTGGAAAAGAGCTTGAAATTGCTTTACAAAGTGTCGGGTTTGATTTTGATAATTTGGAAATTTTGAAAAATCAGGAACAGCCTTTTAAAATTTTAATTGGTGATGTGATGATGCATTATCCACATGGAAAAGCTTTCACTGTTACTGAAGAGAATTTTGCGGAAACTCTCGAGCGATTCCAAAATCGGGATATTGTTCCATCTGGAATTCTGTTTGGTAAAAAAGCGATGAGGTCAGAAGCAGATGCACTAAAAATTGAAGAAAAATTTAGTGAAGAGATCAAAATTGCTGACGGAGAAAGAAGATATTCGTGGATTTTTCCTGAAGAAATCGAAACAAACTATCGTGAAAAAGATTTTTGGTTTGAAATCAATTTCTATTTGCCAAAAGGTAGTTATGCCACAACATTTTTAGAGGAACTTTCCAAAACTCCACTTGTTTAAATTTCAGATATTATTCTAATACAGAAATTTACTCCAAAAAGTGAATTTTTAATCCTTTATATAAATAATTTCACTTCTAGCTCTTTTGAGCTAGAGAGTCTCTACGAAATCAAAAATTATAAATCATATAAATTTAAAGATAGAATTCCGAAAAATTTACATCGGAGAAGTATGTTTCAAAAAACTATAGATTTTTTCTTGGAAAATGAGAAGTTTAATTATGCTCTCTTCTTTTTTATAGTGATTATTGGTGTTTATACTTATATCACTTTACCAAAAGAGAAATTTCCAATTATGGATTTAGACCGAATTACAATTTCTGGAGGCTACTCAAAAATCAGCAATACTCTGCTTGACAAAATTGCTGTTTCAGAAATTGAGAGAGAAATACGAGGAATTGAGGGAATTGACAAAGTCTCTTCAACAATTTCAAACGGATCTTTTGCAATTTCCGTAGAACTAAAAAGCGGAACAGATAAAAGTAAAGTGGCTGACAAACTTCGTGATGCTGTTTCTCTTTCATCTAAAAATTTGCCGTCTGATATGAATTTACCAACAGTTAGTGAAGTTGCTAGAATTTCAGAAGTTATTCAAATTGCGATGACCTCATCGGATATAAATTTTGCATTGCGAAATGTTGATAGAGTTCGAGACAAACTTTTAGCAATTGACGGTGTTGCAAATGTTTCAACAAAAGGTGAGCGAGAAGAGTTTATTACTTTTAAAATTGATGAAAAACGACTTGATATTTTTGGAATTTCAATTGCTCAAGTTGTCTCTGCAATTCAAAATCTTTCACATATCTATCCACTCGGAAAAATTGAGTCAAAAGGCTACCACTTATATCTTCTTTCAGAAGGTGGGCAAAAAAGTCCAGAAAAATATCTAAATTCAATTATCAAAGTTGGTGATTTTAGTGTAAGGCTAGGAGATTTAGCAACTTTAGAGACTGGATTTGAAGAAGATTCCCAACTTTCAACTGTAAATTTAAATCAAGCAATTGTTTTTGAAGTAAATAAATTTGAGAGTGAAAATGCCCTAAAAGTTGCGGAACGAGTCAAAAATTTTGTAGCAAATTGGAATGATCCAGAAATCGAGCTTTACCATTTTCTTGATGATTCAAGATCAATTCGAGATCGTCTAAATAGTGTTGTCTCAAATATTCTTTTTGGCTTGATTCTTGTTTTCTTCTCAATTTTTGTTTTGATTAGTAAAAGAATGGCTCTTGTTGTTACGATTGGAGTTCCAACAAGTTTTTTTATCGCATTTATCTTTTTATATTTGTATGGTTACTCGCTAAATTTGATTTCACTTCTTGGACTTTTGATTGCACTCGGAGTTCTTGTAGATGATGCAATTATTGTTTCTGAAAATATTCAACGGCATTTAGAAAACGGAGATTCTCCAATGGAAGCTTCTCGAAAAGGAGCTTTAGAAGTCGTAACACCTGTAACACTTGCAACTTTGACAACAATTTTCACATTCATTCCACTTTTAATGCTTTCTGGACAGACTGGAAATTTTATTATGATGATTCCGATTACAGTTTCAATTTTAGTGATTGCTTCATATTTTGAGAGTTTTCTGTTTTTACCGCTTCATGCAAAACATATTTTAAAAAGAGGTGAAAAAGTTCAAGATTGGAAATGGTTGAAAAGTATTTACAAAACAGTATTAAAATTTCATGTTGAAAGAAAATGGCTTTTTTTAACAGCATTTTTGATTTTGATTCCAGTCTCAATTTTCTATTCAGCAAAAATGACAAAATTCCAGTTTTTCCCACGAATTGACACCCCTGTAATTTATATTTCTGGAAAAGTTGCGGAAAATGTAACTCTTGCAGAAACAGAGAAAATAGCAAAAGAGATTAGTGAAGAGGTTTGGAGAAATAAAGAGCATTTTGGAATTGCAAATATTTCAGCAATTTCTGGTTTTCGGCGAACAGCAGTTGGCGAAAGAGAAAATGGGGAAAATCTTTTTTACATTTATCTCGATTTGCATGAAGTTGTTCCGCAAAATATTATTGAAAAATATGTTACACCGTATCTCTCTTTTGATTATGATGAAAAATTGAAAATTCGAGAAATGCAAAATGATGCAATTTTAAAAGAGTTGAAACAAGAGTTCCAAAATGTAAAAGAGAAATATAAATTAGAGGATTTTTCAGTTTTCAAAAAACGAATTGGAGTGAAAGTTGATATTGAAATTGGAGTTATCGCAGACTCTACACAAGATATTTTTCTAGCAATTTCAACTTTAGAAAATGAGATTTCTGAAATAGGTGGAATTACTTCACACTCAAATAATGCTTTTTTAGGTGTTGATGAGGTCATTTTAGAAATTAATCCCTATGGACAAGAGTTAGGAATTACAGAAAAAGATATTTCAAATGCACTTTCGTCGCTCTATTTATCAAATCGTCGTGCTACTGCAATTGGTGAAAAAGATGTTTTGGAAATTGTGATTGAGAGTGTTGGAATTGACAACATAGATTCACTTTCAACTTTGAATTTGACTTTAAGTAGCGGTGAAAAAGTTCGTTTGACTGATGTGGCAAACTTCAAACTACAAAGAAATCTTGAGCGAATTAATAAATATGATTTTCACCAAATGAAATCCGTTTTTGTTAATGTTGATACAAAAGTGATAACTGCCGATGAGGTTCTCCAAAAACTTGAACCAACTTTTCAAAAATTACGACAAAATGGAATAGAGTTTGATTTTCTTGGCGAAAAAGAGCGAAAGGACCAACTCAAAAGTGATTTAGGAAAGGCAACAATTCTTGCACTTTCACTTATTTTTCTCTCACTAATTCTGGCTTTTAAAAGTGTAGGTTCAACTCTCTTAATTATGTCTGTAATTCCATTTTCGCTTCTTGGTGTTTTTTTAGGACATTTTGCGATGGGAATGAATTTGACAATGCCTGGAATTATTGGTGCTTTTGGACTTGCTGGAGTTGTCATAAATGACTCAATTGTTATGCTCAGTTTTTTACAAAAAGCCAAAAATTATGAAGGTATTTTAGAACGAGCTTCCCAGAGGCTTCGTCCAATTTTACTAACTTCAATTACGACTCTGCTTGGACTTTCGACCCTTATTTTCTTTGTTTCTGGTCAAGCTCTAATTTTACAACCAATTGCAATTTCTCTTGGTTTTGGGCTTTTTTGGGGAACAATTCTCAATTTAATCTATTTGCCAATTATGTTTTCAATCGGAAAGAGGAAATAATAAAAATCCCTGAACTCTTTCAGGGACTCACCCATTTAGTTCTTCTTTTTCACTTCAACAAATCTCGCTTCTTGTGGCTTCATAATTCTTACATTATAAATTATCTGATTTTTAATTAGCAACTCTTGGAAAAGTCTCTTTTGTCCCGTAATTAGTGAAAACAGATAATCAATTCCCACAGTTGTCGAGTAATTTATCCAGTCATATTTAATATCATTTTGTAGAATTGAGTTTGTATTTAAAACATCTCGATTTATTCGCGACGAAATAGAGTTTGCAATTAATAGATTTCTCCTATCAACAAATTGTGTCATCGATAAAATTGTTGGTGAGTAGTTTATTTGAGTTGAAAGAACAACGGACGGAGTTTCATCATTTACAGTCATTTGAGAGAGAATTAATGCACTTTTAAGTCGCGGTGTATTTAAAAAATAGCGATTTCTGAAATTTCTTTTTGAAAAAAATCTATTGAAATTTGAATCATCTTTCTTAACTCTTTCGCTTCTTTTAATTGCAACTCTATTTCCAATTTTTTCAAGAGATGAGACAACAAGATTTTCTAACTCTTCACCTTTTGGACTATCATCGTAAAAAATTGATATTGAATCGTTTCCATCAAGATAATTTATTAATTCATCAATTTGGCTTTCATAATCAATTCCACCAAAAAGAAGATGCTGGTTTGAAGATTCAATTTTTTTTGAATTTATTGTTGGAATATAAAAGTAGAGATCAGTTTTTAAATCTGCCAAAATTTTTGCACCATCTTCTGTAAAAGGTGCAATTACAAAACTAAAACCATCATTTTCAACTTTTTTAACACTCTCGCGAATTGTCGCATTCTTTTCATCATCAATATAGTAATTTTCGATCTGAAAAGGGATTTCTCGAGCAAGAAGATAGGCGAAAGTTGATTTTGCAACAGAGAGAGAGTAGGTGTGGATTTTTTTGTCGGGAATTATAAGTGCAATTTTTACAAAAGCCCCGTCAATACTTCGAGAAATATTAAGAAGAGTTTGAAAAAACCGTCTCTTCTCTTCCAATTCTGGATCATCTAAAATATCTTTGCTGTAAGATAAAAAAGAGAATATGTCGCCCTTTTCTAAATATCTTTTCAAACATAATTCAGAGCATTCATAGCTACTACGACTTAAAATCTCTGTTTTTGGTAACGGAATAGGGGAAGGCTCTCTACTTTGTAAAAATGTAAAAAGCAAAAGCAAATGTATAAAAATTTTCAATTTATTTCCTTAAAATATTTGTTGAAATTCTAGCAATTTAAATTTTAATCGATATTTTTACCTTAAAAATATTTTCTTTTTCGACGAATTCAATGGAGTTATAATTTATGGTGAAATTTGAGGAGAGTTCATTTAAAAAATTTGCAACATTTTTGCTTTTTTCAGAAAATATTTCGAGCCTAAAAAATCCATTTTCAAAAAAAATCGAGTTTGTAAAAACAGAATGTTCCGACATTAAAATTGCTATTTCAGAAATTGTTTTTGATTTTTGTGAATACTCTTCTTTTTGAAATTCCAAATTTTCAAGATTTTTCAGAATTTGGTTCTGTTCGTTTCTCAGTTTTTCAATTTGAATATCTAAATCAAATTCTGTATCTCTAAATTGTGCGAGAAAGGAGACTTTTTCAAAATTCTCATTTTTGAGAGTAGAGTAATTTGTTGAAAGTTTTTCAAAATTCTCTCTTAAAATCTCAATTTTATAGAAATTGTAAATTGGAAAAGTTGCCGATAAAATAATGATTAGTAGAGTCGCAAAAGAGATTTTTTTTAGTTCAGAAAAATCTTCCTCTTTCCGCTTCAAAATATACTTTTCCGATGAGGTCGTAAAGAAATTGTAAATCAATTTCTCAAACTCATTTTCAGACTCTTCTGTTTCAAAAAACATTTTTAAATTTGAGTGAGAATCAATTTGTAAAAAAGTGGAACTATATTCCATAAATCCACCAGTTTCTCCAAATTGAGAAATGTAAAAAATTGAATCAACTTCTAAATCAAATTTCTCAATTTCAATAAAAAACAGCTTTAGTTTTTTTGTAAATTCAACTCTTTCACTTTTTGATAAATCACGAAAAATTTCAGAAAATTGAAAATCCATCTTTTCTCTAGTTTTAATTTCACCATTTTCGTAAAGAGTAAAAATTGTCTCTTCTTCCAAAAAATAGATTAAAAGATGGACTTTCTCTTTGAAAATTTGTTTAAAGATTATCTCAAAAGGAGCGTAGAGAACATTTTTTAAAAGTTTGTTCTCTTCGATAATAAATGTCTCAAAAAATCTATTTCCAGAATTCTCACTAACCTCATAAGTAATAAAAATATACTTTTGGGAATTGTCAAATTCTTTATAAATAAGACTTTGGATCTCTTTTTTAATTTCTGTTTCTGGAATCGATCTATTTAATTTGTATTTTCTAAATTTGTGATCTGTTGTTATTGAGAGTTTGATTTTTTTTGAAAAAAAACCTTTCTTCTTTAAATTGTTTTTCTCTTTAAGTTCAGAAAAGTTTTTTTTTGAGAATTTTGAAGAAGTAGTTTTTTATCTCTAAACATCTCTCCACTCTTTTTCAAGAGAGACTACAACATCTTCTAAAATATCAGGTTTTGCAATTTTAACTTTCATATAGTGAATATTAAAGCGGGTGTAAATTCGGCAAATTATCTCTTCGATTGCATCTTCAAGAAGTCCAAATTTTTCTCTATCCATCAACTCTCGAATTATGTCCCGAATTTCAACATAATCTATGAAATGCCCACTTGAGTAATTGTAATCCGCAATTAGATTTACAATTACCTTTTGTGGTGTTTCTCTCTCTTCTGGCAGAATTCCAATGATTGTGTCAAAGGAAAAATTCTCAAGATAAATTCTCACGGATTAGCTTAGTGCCTCAATTCTATTTTTTAGAGCAAGAACCTCATCTTCTAATTTCTTTTTATCGAATTTTAGAATTGAATGAGACTGTTTGACCCCTTTTAAGTCTGTTTTTACAGATAGCATTTCTGTCGTAACAAGTTCAACATTTCCGATTGATCTTTGAAGTTGAACTTGATATTTCCTAATTAAAGTCTCTGCTTCTCGCAGAGTTTTTCTCATAATTTGCATTCCCTTCTGATCTTGATCAACAAGATTTTTATAAAAAAGAACCTGTAAATATAGAAAAACTGCAATAACAGAAACTATTGTTAATAAAGACCACTCCCAAAACATCTATTTGTCCAGTGCCTCTATTTTTAGAACTCTATTTAGATGACGACCGCCTTCAAAATCAGTCTTGTCCCAAGTTTTCACAATTGATTCAATTGTTCCAAAACCTGTTGTTCTTGCACCAAAGCATAGAATATTTGAGTTATTATGAGCTCTTCCCATTTCTGAAGTATAGGCATCGTGGCAAAGTGAAGCACGAATTCCTCTTATTTTGTTTGCTGTAATACTCATTCCAATTCCAGTCCCACAAATTAAGATTCCGAAAACTCCAGTTTCTCTCCAATCCGCCTTTGAGTCAAACTCTCCTGCCTCTTCTAAAACTTTTTGAGAAAGTTTCTCCGCAAAATCTGGATAATCTACTCTCTCTGTTGAGTCTGGTCCAAGATCAATAACTTCATGTCCAAGCGATAAAAGAACCTCTTTTGTAAAGTTCTTTGTTTCAATTCCAGCATGATCTGTTGCAATCACATATTTCAATATTAGTCCTTTTAATTATCACCAAAAGATGCAATTAATGCTTCTAAATCGTCATCTGCAACAAGATCATTTCCTTGATCTCCTTCGAGGTGTTTTGCCGAACTCGTTCGTTTTGAATCATCAACATTACTGCTAAATAGGTGGTTCATGTAGAGTGCAAGAGATCGCATAACATTAATTACTCGCTCAATTTTTTGTCGGTGAATATCTTGATACTGCATCTTGTCCATAATCATCATGATTTCATCTTGATTATTGAAAATTTCATCAGTCAATTCACTCATACTATCCATACAAGTTTGATTCATTTGAAGAGCTTTTTTGAAGGCTTCAATTTTTGGAAAACTTTCTGAAAGTTTTGTAAATAATTCAATATTATTTTCTAAATTCTCTTTAACATTGTTTCCAATTTTATCTTCCATATTGCCAAGAGATTCATTAATGCTATCAATTGAATCAAAAATTTCAGATGCTTTTTCTTCAGAATCCCGAGTAACATCGTCAAGTTGTTCAACCATTCGATTGTCTTCATTAAGAGAGGGAGCAGCAGGAAAAATACCAGTTACACCTCCTCTTTCAGTCTTGTCTTTTTTTGCAGGAGCAGATTCTTCTTTTTTAGAACTCTCTTCACCTAAATCGATAGAATCGAGATCGACACCTCCACCCATTAATTCCGCTAATTCTTCATCACTCAAAAGAAATCCTTTACAAAGTTTATTTTAAAATAGAATCTTTAAGTCGATCAAAGGAGAGTCTCTCAATTTTACCAATTCTAAACTGCTCCATGTCGAACCTTTTACCGCTTACTTCTTCAATATTCTCAAGAATATCTGTAATCTCTTGATCTTTTCCAAACATAGAAAGATAGTTTCCAATAGCTCTTGTTAATATAGGAATAACTATACCTAAATCATCTCTATTTTCCGTAATAGTGTTGTTGAGATCAGAAAGATATGCTATTTTAACAATATTTGCGATTTTTAGATGTCGGCTTTCAACATTTTCAAAACCAACAAAGCTTTCAGCAACCTTTTTAACATCTCCAGTATATGCAATTGACTCGGCACTAGAGACAGTTTTTTCCCAAAAATCTTTTGCATTTAAGAATGCTTCGTGTTTTTTAAGAAAAGGTTTGTCTTCACCAAATTTAAGAATTTCAGGATTTTTACCCTCTTTTACAATTGCATTAAACTCTTTTAATTGCTTAATTGCTTGTAGGCATTGGTCTGCTTCATTTTTTAAATCTGGGATTGTTCGGAGAAATTTGCTCATTTCAAGAACTGTTGCAACTTCACCTCTCTGCATAGCAACTTTCATTGTTATGTAAGTGTCATCAAGAATATCAATAATTTTAAGATAGTCGGCATTTGTTTCTAGGAAAGGATTTCTTTTAACAAGCTCCATAACTTGACCATATTTTTTCTGCTTGATGAAATTTACAAATTGGATATAAACATTTTTTTGAGCGAAAAGATTACTAATTACACTCGCTTTTTCAGGAATACCAGAAAATTTATAGAGAATTTCTCTTGCTTGTTCTTCTCCCTGATTTTTAAAGAGTGTCATTTTTGCTCGTCTAAAACTGTCGTTCCAAGTCGCCTCAAGTCTTTTAAAAGATTTTGTCATTTCAAGGTTAGGGTGTTTTTTAACAACATCGTAAGCTAAGTTATAAGTCCCTTTTGCGATATATTGATTCAATTTTGCATACTCTTTAAAGTCTGCTAGGATTTCTCTTACCTCATTCTTCTTTTCATCAACTTCAGCAAATGGATTTAATAGAGCTTCAACTTTAGAGGTGTTTTTTGCACCAGTCTCAATAATCTCTTCCGCCTTCTTAACAATATTGTCCCAAAGAACTTCTAAAACTTGAAACTCTTTTGTCTGTTTTAAAAGTTTGTTTTTTGAAACAAGTTCATAAGCACCTTTATAGTCTTTGTTTTTAATTCTCAACATCAAATTAGCTTGATCATCAGCAATTGCAGAACTACAAATTTTACCGCTTTTATCAGTAACAAGCATGTCTCCAAGCTCACTCATAATAATTATGTTTGTAATTCCCTGATTTAATTGCACATAATTCTCATTCTCTAATTCATGATCGATGAGGTTATAAAGAATGACTTTTCCCTTAAAATTTGTAATGTAAAGAAATTTTTCATCAGTTGAAAGTGCAACTTTTGTTATTGGAACTTTTGATTTGAGAATATTTTTAATCTTTTTTCCATCAGAAATTCTCCAAAGATTTACCTCGTTCTCTTTGTCAATTGAAACAAGATATTTATCAGAGACAAAAAGCAAGTCTCGAACAGGTTTATTAATTCTAAAATATCCGAGGTCTTTCATTGTTGAAACATTTACAACATTTACTTTTCCCTCTTCTGTTCCTGTCGCAATAATATCTCCGCTTTTGTTAAAAACTCCGATATTTACCTCTGTGTCTCTTCTTGGAAAAGCATGAATCTTTCTTCCAGTATCTAAACTCCAAAGAAAAGATCGACCATCTTCACTAGTCGAAATAAAATATTTCCCACTTGGATCAACTGCCGTAGAAAGAATATTTCCTTGGTGATTTCCGCCTCCAATTTTATAAATAGAATCTTTTTCTGAAATTGAAAAAATATCTATCTCTTGAGAATCTGTTACCCCAAATACAAGGTATTCACCATCTTTTGAAAATGATATTTTTTTATTCCAAACCGCACTTTTTAAATTTGTATTGAATGTGTCTTTTAAAGAAAAGTCAGAGAGAGAATATTCTCGAAATTCACCCTCTTCATCGACAGTTAGTAGTCTCTCATTATCAACGATACTCGCTACTGAAACAGCCTTTTTTATATTGATTTTCTCTTTTAGAGTCATTGTCTCAACCCTACTTTTCAGCTTAATTTATCTTAGACGATTCTAACAAATTTTTAAATCGCTAAACTGAAAAAAACTATTTTAAAACTATTCGCCCATTTGATGAGTCATATTCCCAATAGTTTTCCGTTGAAATTTCAGAATTCTTATCGCTTACAGTTGAGGAAGCTGGACCAATATATTTTGTTTTCCCATTTCCTAAATCTGTGCTACTCCAATCAGAAACATCTTCTGGATCAAGAACCAATCCAAATGCAATAGAGCTAAAATCTAGTGAAGTTGGATAGCCACTGTTTGAGAAATTTATTGTTTGATTTACATCAGCACCGTTGTAGAAAATTGTTGTTGGAAAATCACTTCTTCTTAAAAGCCATTTTCCGTGAAGTTGCTGAATGCTATTTTTGACGGCTTCGATAGTTGCTTTTTCATTTGAAACAAGAGCATCATCTTGAACAGAAGCAAATTTTGGCATTGCAACAACAGATAGAATTCCGAGAATAACAATTACAAACACAAGTTCTATCATACTAAAAGCTCTTTTCATTAAAATCTCCTACGAAAGTTTAATTGTCAATTCTTCAACTTTTTTTGCTAAGTTGAATTGTTCAATTGTCTTTTTTATATAGGCATTTAGCAAGTCTTTAACAGAATTATTATCTTTATTTAAACTCTCGTTTAGATCAGCTATAAAAAACTCTGCTAAATCTTGTTCCAGCTCGAGTCGGAAAAGCTTTCCATTTATCTTTATTTTTACAATTTCTTTCATAATAGGCCAATCAACTTAAAAATTTTTCTAATTTTTTAGAAACTTCTAGGTAATCACTCTCTTTTTTTTGAAGTTCCTCTTTTAAAGAGAGTATTTCATTGTCCATTGAAATGATTTTCTCTTTTAAATTATCGTTTTCGCCTCTAATTTGATGATAGGTATCAAGAAGAAAATCTATTCTTGCACCAAGATTATTTAAATCATTTTCAATTTTCTGCATTACATTTCCTATTCGCTCAGATAAGCTGTTTGATAAAGAACCGCCATGTTTTCATAATTAACATTTCTAGTTCTGTATGCAAGAAGATAAGCTTTTATGCTTTCTGCTTTATATCGCTCACGATTGTAAATAACCATAAAGACCTCATCACCAGCCTCTAATGCCAAGTTTTCGCCAATGTCTGTTGTTGGAGTTGCACCAATTGAAAGTAGGATTTTCTTTGGATAGTTTGCTTTTTTGAGGAGAGACATAACATCATCAAACTCATTCACATCTTTCTGTTTATTGATTTGAGAAACACTCCACTCAATAAGTTCGTCATAGAGAAAAAGATAATTGCTTAATTTTGTATCTTTTGTATAAGCCTCAATTACCCCTCCTCTTTTAATGTAAGAGACGATGTTGAATGCTTCTAAATTTCCTCGAACAGAACCGAAATTGTGAATATCTATCCAGTTTGCTCCAATTCCTTTTGAGTTCGCTCCCCAATTGAGATTTTCACTCCATTTTTTTGACGACATTCTGCTAATTTGTGCATTATTCAAAATAGTGAATCTTTTTGGTTTAATATATAAAACTTCATTTTTAATATATTTTACTTCACAATCAAACACAAGTTCAGCATCTAAAAAAACATAATCATAAACTGTTGGAATTGAAATTCTTGTGCTAGAAAAAGGGTATTGAGATAGATAATGAGAGCTATCTTCTAACGGCAAATAGACAGGAATTATCGCATAAGGTGGCTCTTTGTAACTGTTTTCATCAAACTCTTCACCATCTGTTTTAATAAAATTTCCCTTTATTGCTAAATGCGCATAATTTCTCAAACATCATCCCTTTCAAAATATTTTCAAATTGTATCACAACAGAGTATTACATTATTTTAAATAAAAGAAAATATTATAATTACAGTTTCCAATATTTAAACGGATTTTTAGAATTCACTATTTCACTCTCTATATTATAACTTTCCAACTCTTGTTGTAAAGATTCTGCAAAAAGATACTCACTCTCAAAATGTCCAATATCAACAATTCCAAGCCCAAGTGATCTTGCCTCAAAAATTTTGTGATACTTTACATCTCCAGTTAAAAATATATCAACATCGCGAGGAAGTTTTGAAATAAAATCACTTCCAGAACCAGTTGAAAGAGCCACTTTTTTTACTCTCTCTGGTAATTCCCGAGAGGCATGAATCTCTTTTAAATTTAAACGACTATGAATGTGTCGTAAAAAATCCATCAACTCCATATCAATTGTTGTAATTAAAAGATAATTTTCAATTTTTTCAACACTTCGCCAACCGAGAACATTTCGCAAAACATATTTATTTAAAATACTTTTGTCATAATTTGTATGAAGAGAGATTAGTTTTAAGTTCTTTTGCAACATCTCAAAAATAAGATTTGCTGGATAAATTGAAAAGTTTAAACTCTTTAAATTTCCAAAAATAAGTGGATGGTGTGTGATAATTACTGCACCACTTGGAGCATTCTCAATCACATATTTATCAATATCTAAACTCAAAATTACATCAGATATTTCATCTTCCATATCTCCGATTTGGAGACCGCAACTATCCCATTTTTCACAAGTTTCAAAAGGTGAAATCTCGTCTAATATCTCAAATAAATCTTTTATTTTCATTAAAAATTCCAATTAAATAGGTCTATAAAACTCTACATTTCCAATTTTAATACTTTGCAATAAACCTTCAACAAGTAGAGTTTGGAAATTTTCGACAGTAGATTCGTCAAAGAGAGAAACTATATCATAATGACTCAATGGACGAAGTGAAAGAGTTTTCATCAATTCACTTTTTGAGAGAGAATTTTTTTCAATATTTTTGTCTTGATGTTTTGCAATCATAATTGGCAATTCTCTGTAAAAAAGTTGCGAAAGCTCATAAATCTTAGAGTATGAAATTGGTTTAACAGCATATGTCGGAGGTCTTTCAACTGTTCCTAAATCTATCCGCTTCACATTTCTTAGTCGTCCAAAAAACTGATTCAACTTAAAGACTTCATCGCTGTTGTCATTAATTCCCTCAACAAAAAGAACTTCTAAATATAATTCACCCTGAAATATCTCTGCAAATTTTTCAATTCCTGCAAGAATTAAATCGATATTAATCTCTTTAACTGGTCGGTCAAGTTTTCTAAAACAGTCTGAAGTTGCACAATCTAAAGATAGTTTTACTTTATCAAATTTCAAAAGAGTCTGTTGAATTTCTGGCAACCAAATATTTCCGCTATTTGACAAAATAAGAGTTTTAATTGGGCTTTTCTGTAAAATAATTTTAACTTCAGTTACAATATAATCCAAATCTTCATAAAGTGTCGGTTCTCCATTTGCCGTAAATGTTAAAACATCAACATCTTTAAACTTTATAATAGATTTTTTTATATCAGATAGAATTAAATTACTTGGAATTTTCTCTTTTTGTAATGCGATTGTTTCAGCTTTTTCACCCAATTCACAATAGAGACAATCAAAATTACACTGTTTTACATTTGGTGACAAATCAACTCCGAGCGAATATCCAAATCGCCTAGAATTAATAGGTCCAAAAACTGTGCTTGTTTCAAGCTCTCTCATTTTCAAACCTTAAAATATAATTTTGTAAATTATATCTTGAAAAAGGAAAGTTATTAAAAGTGCTGTTGCTAAAAAAGGAATGTAAGGTAACTCTCGCTCTTTGGCAATTATTATTGCGGGAATTGTTAAAATTGATGATAGAAAAATTGCAAAAGCTCCTAAATATGTTCCAAGAACCGCACCAATTACACCCGCAATCATAATATCACCCTCTCCCATCGCCTCTCTTTTTACAAAATAGGAGACATAAAATCTCAAAAATGCAAAAGCTCCACCAAAAAGTAATGCATCTTCCAAGTTGTTAAATATCTCTGTTAATTGCATTGGATAAATTATCGAGAGAGTCAAAGCTGTTAAATTCAAACTGTCAGGAACTGCTTTGTGATACAAGTCAATAACCGAAAGAGCTAAAATAATTGAAAATAGCAATGCCAATAAAAATGCCTCTAAATTAAATCCAAATTCTAAATATATAACAAGAAAAATTACAGCTGAAATTGTTTCAACAATTGGATACTGAATTGATATTTTTGAGTTACAAAAAGAGCATTTTCCTTTTAAAAAAAGATAGGAAAGAATTGGAATGTTGTGCCAAAACTTTAACTTTACTTTACACTTTGGACAATGAGAACTTGGAAAAACGATTGATTCTCCGAGCGGAATACGATAAATCAGAACATTTAAAAACGAACCAATTGAGAGACCTAAGATAATTACAAAAATAGTTTCTAAATTCACTCTGCACTCCTATAAACTGTTGCACTTCCTCCAACAAGATAGACAGATGTATAATCTCGGTCGGTTCGTTTTATGATTTTTACAATTGCATTGCTTGTTTCAATCACTTTATCTCCTGTATAGACTCTATATTCACGACCTCTTGTCATTTTCTCTTTCGTCTCTGTTATCATATTTTCTGTTTGTTCATCTTCATCATCAGGAATAACAACAATTGCTCCCTCATTTTCATCTTCTTCAATCTCATCAGTATCTTCTTCTGGTAATTGCTGGTCGATGAGGTCATCTGTTTCATTCTCTTCGTTACTAATATTGTCCTCAACTGCTACTTGAGATTTCTCTTGTTTCTCTTCTTCTCCGCTACAAGAAAATAGAAAAATTGATAGCAAAAAAATAGTATATTTCATAAAAAGTCCTTTAAAACTCAATTGTTCCATTAAGTGGAAGTTCAACTGATATTTCTAAATTATCTCCAAAGTTAGTCTCAACATCTATTGAAATTCTGTCTCCGCTATTGATTCTTAAATTTGGTATTTTAAAATCACTTGAATTTGTTTCAATTGTTAGGGAACTTGTTTTGTAATCAATATCAACCCCATATCGTCCAGAAGCAATTCCAAAAAATATTCTATTTCTCTCAATTGCAACCTCTTTTGTAATCTCTTCATTTGAAACAAACTCGTATAAATCTGTTATCAAAGAAACGTCTAAGTCTCTTGTTACTTCCAAATCAACAGTATCATTTGTCATTGTGAAATTTGAGTTGTAGAGAATAATGGAGTTTCCGTAAAAAGTTGAAGTTAAATCTAGTCTATCTGTGCTTAAAAAAGTGTTTCCAGCTATCCATTCGCTTTCAAAAAATTGGAAACCTAAATTTTCACCAGTTAAATGAAAACCATTTATTAGAAGAGTTATATTTTCATCAGTTGAACTTCTTGAGACAAAATCAACTTCACCAACTGAAACTTCTATATCACCAGCCGTCTTAATTGTTGTCTTTGTTCCCTCAAGTGTATAGCTTCGACTACCATCAGCAGAATTTGACAATATCACATCTTCATTCGACCCATTAAAATCAACTGTAATTGTCTCAAATTGAATTCCTGTTGAACTCTCAACTTCTATAATTTCACCCCAACTCTCTTCATAAACAACTAAATTTCCTAAATCTCGTGGAGGAGAATCCTCTTCAATCTCTTCAGTTTCATTTATATCTTCAACTTCAGGCTCTTCTTCAGGTTCTATAATTTCAGGCTCTTCTTCTTCAGGTTCTATAATTTCAGGCTCTTCTTCAGGTTCTATAAACTTCTCAAATTTCTGGGAAACAATTGGACTTTTATTTCCAGCTTTATCTTGAGTTTGTGCATAAATTGTTGTTGTTTCTCCAATTGTTATCGGATTTAAATATCTTGATGAGGGGTTTGCATAGTTTTTAGAATACAAAATAGTGATAGGAGTCTCTTCCGCTTCTATCGCAATATCTGTTGTGCCAGAAAAATTATTCTCCCCTGAAATAGTTGGTTCAAAAGGATCAGTATTGTCAATTGAAAACTCTTTGTAGTAAGTCGTGCTGTTCTTCTCTCCATTTGAAACAATAACAGTTAAATAGTGTGTCTCTTCATCTAATTTTGAAATATCTATTTGATAAGGTTCTGCATAACTTGTTTGAAAAGAGTTATTTCCAAATTTCCAGTAAAAATATGGAGTCGCACCACCATCATCAATTGTTAAAGTAATTTTTGGTTCTTTTTCAGAATTTATATATTCTCCATTGTAAATTGAAAAAAGAGCTGACGGAGAAGTTATCAGTTTTTCATATCGCACATCAAATTCAAAAATAGAACTCTCATTTCCGATCCAATCATATCCAACAACTTTTATCTTTTTTATTGCTGTTGAGAGTGAAATTGATGTTCCACTTTCCAAAACAGAACTCTCTTTTGTAGGTTTATCTCCATTTGTTGTGTAGTAAAAAGAGATGTAATCAGGTGTTGCCTCTTCAAAAACATCAAAATATACATTTAAAAGACTTTCAGGACAGACCCAAATATCTTCAACTATTTGACAGCTATTAGGCATTTCTACATCTGTAATTTGTGGTGAGACCGTATCGATAATTATCTCTCTTGTTTCAACTGGAGTACTGTTTCCGACCTCATCAGCACCAATAAAATTTAATGTAGCACTCTGCTCAATTATCAAATTTCCACTTTGCGATCTTGTTGTTGGTGTTGTTCCATCAAGTGTCCAATATGCAGAACCCTCAGAAACTGTAAATTTCAAACTCTGCTCGTTTGCAAAAATAAATTTACCATCTAAAAAGTTTGGATGTGAATTGTTTAATTCGACAGAATCCGCAAAAACATCTATTGACTCTGGAGAATCTCTGTCAATTGTAATTCTAAAGTTTTTTAAATCTCCTAAATTTCCAAGAGTATCAATTGCGACAGCTTTTATAACAGAAGAGTCTGAAATATTTATTTGTTTTGTGTATGTTGTTCCAGAAATTTTTGATGGATTTGTCCCATCAATTGTATATTTTATAAATCCATTTTCGTTACTGTTTAAACTTAAAACTACACTTCTAGAAAAACTACTATCTTCTAAAACCTCATTTCCATTAATTGAAATTGTTAAGTCTGGTTTTGAATTATCTACAAAAAATATCAACTCCGATGAGGTCGCCTGAATATTGCCAAAAGAATCTCGTCCAAAAACTTTTAAACTATGTTCCCCATCTTTTAAATTTCCGACATAAATTTTCTCAGAGGAGTTTTGCCATTCAGAAAACTCTTCATCATCAATTTGATATTTAAAACTATCTAAGTCGTTTGCAAAAATTGATACATATGGAATAGGGTTTGTTGCACCGTTCACCCCGTTTGTTGAAATTTCACTACCATTAAGAATTGAAAATTCTGCAATATTTCCTCGATACGAAACTGAAATATCTCGACTTTTTACCTCTTCTCTATTTTCAGCTTTATCAATTCCTAGAAATTTTATTTCTGTATCTGTAAAAACTCTAATTGGTTCTCTGTATTCTTCTGAATCTAATGTTGGTTCGCTACTGTCAAGAGTATAATAAATTTCACTTTTCTCTCTTGAATTCAAAATTATCTCAACTGAACCGTCATCGTTTTTTATTTCTGAGATGTAAGTTGATGGCGGGGTTCTATCTATTACTATTTTTCCAAAAATTGTCTCTGGTGAAATTTCCAAATTTGTGCTTTCAGCAATAAGATGAAAATAGTAATCTCCATCTTCAAAATCATTCAGTGGTATTGAAAGTGAATTGTAAGATGAATTTAATCTTTTTCCACCTTCTGAAAGTGAATTTAGGTTTGAATTATTTAAAGTATATCGATACTGGTAAATATCACTGTTGCTTGGTTTATTCCAATTGACAATTAAAGTATCACTACTTGATGAAACATTTATTTTATGAGTTGTTGAAAAAACCTCTATCTGTTCGATTTCTCCAAACAGTGATAGAGTTAAAAAAAATATTATTGAGAGGTGGCGAAACATCTAATTTCCCTTTTCCTTGAAAGTTTGTTTTATAGCATCGTCAAAAAACTCTAAAAGAAAACCTTTTATTCCACCCTCCTTTTTCATTTGTAAAAACTCTTTGTTTCTTAGAAATTTTGAAAGAGTCCCTATATAATCTTCGATTTCCTGTAAAGATTTTCCTTTTTTTATATCTTTAAGTTTGTCATTTAAAACATCCTCAATTTCTGAAATAGCATTGTTCTCATCTTTGAATTCAATCTCTTCTAAAAAATCAATAATATCAAGAGATTTCTCATTTTTTAATAAGTATGCGATTTTTATTGATCCACGACGAGTCCAAAATAGAGTTTTTGTTTTTTTGTTTTCTGGAAATTGGAGTAATTCCAAAAAAAGAAAATCTACATTTTCTCTAACTCTCGTATCATTTTTAAGGTTTTCAACCTCTTTTTCTCCAGCTTCAAAAATAACTGAAATGGAAGAGTTGCTTACAATCCATTTATACTTACTATTTTTTTGAATGCAAACAACTCGATTTTGAAAAACAAAAAGTTCTGTGTTCAAAATCTATTCAATTACTGCCCAAGTTGGAACAACATATTCTATATACCCAAATGGAATTGCCCCAGCTTTTGGGAATGTGTTGATGTAACAAATACCTTCGCCTTCATCAATTACATAATATGTTGCACCTGCATATTCTTGAGCATAATCAATTCTCATTTGAGGAACTTTATATGTGTTATCAAGATACTTATAAGGTGATTCATCAATGGTAAATTTTTGTCTATAAATCATTGTTAATGTCGTTGTTGCATTCTGGTTTTTAAGTATCAAGCTATTTGTAGGATCACTATAACCAACTGCAAGAGTTGTTGGTGCTCTTAATGTTAAATATGTTGGATCCGCAAGAAGAGCATTACAAATAACCATGGATTCATCTTCTTTCTCTTCATCTGTCCAATCATCATAAGCAATAGTTGTTAAATCTCTACTTGATGTTGCTTTACAAACACCATCTTTAAGAATTTGACCATCTGGACATGTAACAGGAGCAACATCAGTTCCATTTATCTCTTGGCAAATTCCACCTTGTAGTTCGTAACCATCTTCACAACTAGCAGTTGTATCCCCATCAGTGTCAGGAGTTGGTGGGGCATTGTCATCTCCCGCATTATTTGTTTCACCAGAATTATCTTCTTCAACTGAAGTATTATCATCTTCTGTTTCCGTGGTGTTTGTCTCATCATTATCAGTTGTATCACCCGTTTCCGTAGAATTATTTACATCTTCATTATCAGTTGTATCACCGGTTTCCGTGGAATTATTTACATCTTCATTATCAGTTGTATCACCGGTTTCCGTAGAATTATTTACATCTTCATTATCAGTTGTATTATCTGTATTTTCATCAGTTGTATCACCCGTTTCCGTAGAATTATTTATGTCTTCATTATCGGTTGTATCATCTGTATTTTCATCGTTTGTATCGCCTAAACCACTCTCATATTCGTCTTCAGAAAGCCCCTCTTTTTCAAGATAATCATCCAAACTACCAGCAGGTACAATTGTTACAGGAATAGATACATCATCACTATTTATTCCATCCGTGATTGTTATATGAAGAGTGGTTTGAGTTCCAGCTCTACCAGTTGCTTTAACTGTAAATCTTGTAAATTCTTCATCATTCCAACCCGCAAATATTGCAACAGCTTTGTTATCAACATAAACTTCAGGCTCTCCAATCTCTTCTGAATTTGAAGTTCCAAATTGAAGACCACTTCTAGTTCCACCCTCTTCAATAAAGAGTCTATTAAAACCTAAATGAAGTTCAGGTTTTATGTAAGTTGCATCTCCATCATCAGGTACGATTTCAACTTGAAAACTTTCACGATCATATAAATTAACAGCATCGTTTGCATGTTCTGATTGGATTGTAATTGTTGCAATGTCTCCAACTTCTCCAAGTGCTTCTAATCTAAGAGGAATAAAATATTTATTTGAATAGGTAACATCAAATTTATCAGTTCCATTAATTCTCGCATCAACTTTTGTAGGTTCATCATAAACAAAAGTATAGATTTCTGCATCTGTTTCATCTAATACATAAAAAGAGATGTTTAGAACTTGATTCTGCTTAATTCTAATAATGCCAGATGGTTTAAAAATTGTAATAATTGGTCTGTCTGTTGCAGTGGAAATAATATTATTTAAATCCTGATTTACAAGTTGTTGTTGTTCATCAGTCAATTTATCATAATCGTTTCCAGTTAAACGAGTTGAACTCGAGGTAGTGTCTTCACCATCTATTAGATTATCATCATATTCAGCTTCACCAACTCCAACAATTTTAACAATAAACTTTGCATAATCATACTCGCCTTTTCCATCAACTGCAACAAGAAAAAGTTCTATTTCTTCACCTTTTTGACCAAGTGCATCAAGAATAAAAGAAGACGGAACACCGCTATCGTTTGAAATAATTGGATTTACTACTCCATTTGTCTCATTGAACTCAGTCAAGTCAAGAACTTTTCCACCTTCATCAAAAATCCGTCGCCAATCACTTCGGACAACAACCGTAACATTACTATCAATTGTATAAGAAATTCCAAAATAGACTCGCCGTCTATCTCCCTCTTCAATATAAATTGTGTCGTATGTAAAATAGACACCAACAGGACTATAAGTTGTGTCATTTTGATCTACGATTTTTGCAAGAAGTTCGCTACGATCAAAGTTTGTTGTGTCCTCTTCTTGTGCTTCAACAGTTATTTTTGCAGTTTGATTAATTTCGCCATAAGCGGTTAGTTCAAGAAAAGCAATTGAGTTAGAATCAATAATTCTAAAAGGTCCTGCATCTAAAAACAAGGGTCTAATAACATTTCTATTTGAGCTATCAGCATTTACAAGAAGATTTTCTAAATTATCATCAAAAATATAGTAAGGGAGAACAACAGTTGTGTCTTTTTGAATATTAATTTCATTTTTTGTTGTCTCATTAACAGGAGTTAAAACAGGACTTTTATCTTCATCATAAATCTTATTTTTATCTTTTTGAACAATCAATTGCTGATCTGTTGATAGTTCATCAAACCAGCTAGAGACAATATCTCTAAGTTTTTCAGTCTCTTCTTCAGTAGGTGTTTCATTATCTACTGTGTCGTTTGTGATAGTGTCTTCTTCATTTGTGTTTTCATCAACAACCTCATCAGTTGTAGTTGTATTAGTTTCTTCAACTGGACAATCAGTCTCTCTGAAGTTGTTTTCACACATAAAATCCCTATAAGGGTAGTAGAAAGTTTCGTTTAAAAACTCGTCAATCGCATTATCTTCAGGAATCTCAACTCCAGCAGTTTCTCCAACTTTGGAACAACTGCTAAAAAACAGTGCCAATGAAATAAAAAGAGTTGATACAAAATGCCTAGAGATTCCCAATGATAATCCTTTAAAATGTTTATTGTCTGTAACCAGAATCGACGGAAACAGGTTGTTGTGCTTGGTTATTGATAATCACTGGACTACCCCAACCAACATGAAAATAACACCCACTAAAGAGTGTCGAGAGAGCGAGTAATATAGAAATTCCGAGAAATTTTTTCATTATCGACCTCGTCGTGTATTATAACTGTAGTTATACCCCGAAAGAATTCTTTGCCATTTTTTAGCATCGAGTTTTAATTCCATAGTAACTTCATAAAGACCATTGTTATAAGTTTCATCAACAATTTCAGCATTCTTGATAACAGCTTCAAGAGAAGTTTTTACAACTGAACTTTTAGAAGCCATATCTCGAATTGTGTCTTTCGCAGTAATTCTAATTCCATACATTTTCTCACCAAGTTGTCGGTAAGCATCAACAGTAGCAGCTCGTTTTGCAAGTGCAAGAGCTTGAGCAGAAGAATTGACATTAACTGGAGCAACACCTAGACCTTTAGCCGAAATAGTCATAATCTTTCGACCTCTTAAAATAGGTGAGTTTGGAATAATGTCTTCGTTAAGATAATCACGAGACAGAGGGTCTTTGACTTTGTAGTCTCTCTTCTTGTCTGTATCCTTCTTGGTTGCACAACCAGTTGAGAATAGAACTAAAGCCATAAGAACCGATGAAATAATAGAAACATTTCTCATTTCTACTCCTTAAAAAATAGTTGGTGTGTTCGGCTGAACAGCGATATATAATTCCATATCGGAATTTTAATCTAACTTATTAACAAGCTCGTCAAAATTTGAGAGAGAATTTAAGTGATTATTAATAAGGTTCATTCCACCAATTTTAGTTAAGTTTAAAACTTCAGTATCAGAAAGCTTATTTAATTTTTCAGGATCAACTTGATAAATTCCAGTAATTCTATGTTGTGCCTTATCTTTTTTACCAAAAGAGATGTCGATTGGAGTTAAAAGTTGAAGTCTTTCAAGCTCTTTTGTAATGTTCTTTAAAACAGAAATATCGTTATAAAGCTCTTCAGCACCATTTTTAATTTTTTCACCATAAACAGAAAGAGTTTGATCGTCTTTGAAAAAAGTTTCACCTTTTTTAGCATTGACAAGTTTAGACTCAGTATCATAAGCAATTGAAATCGTTTTAGCATCAGCAGAAGCTTTTGAAAAAGCAAACGGATAGAGTCGAATCATTGATGGAATATATCGAGTTAGCCATTTTCCGTTTTTATCAATAAAAAGATTCTTATCTTTATCTGCACCAAGAATTGCAATCGCAGAAAAACCATCACTCTCTTTGATAAACATAATTGGGTAGTATTTACTTGCTTCAGCAGTTTCTCGAAAAGAGACAGCAATTGCTCCAACTTCACTTGCAAAATTATAGTTTTCAATTGCTGAGAATTTTGTTTCTAAATCTCTTTTGTCTAAAAGCTTAGGTTTTTTAATCATTTTTTGAATCATCTATTTTGCTTCCTCTGTTTTTTCAACATTGTTTTTTATTGTTGAAATATGTTCGTCTTTTTTTGTAGTTTCTGTAACAGTTTCAACTTTAACTTCTTTAGGTTCAAACTCAATAACATCAGAATCTAAAAATAGAGTCAGGGTTTCATTTGTATAAATTGTTTTTGCTTCTTTTCCAATTGTAAAATCAATTCTGTAAAGTCTGTGAAAACCTTCAGCAACTGAAATATTCACCAATTTTGCTTCTTTTCCAAATTTCTTAATTAGAGTTTGGGCAGTTTTTGAGTGAAATGGTAAATACATATCATTTTTACAAGTATCAAATTCAATTTGCATTGGAGGCGGAAGATGAACAAGCATCATTGGAATAGTTTTACAACTTTTAGGAGTTCCTCTAGTTTCTGTTGTTGGAAAACTTGGAGGCATTGGAGGCATCATAGATTGCCCAGCAAAAAGTGAAGTCGCAGATAGCGACACAATTAAAGTAGCTAATTTTTTCATAATTTTCCTTTCTTTTATCGTGGTTTTTCTAACATCATCATTGGTGGCATTGGTGGAAATTCTCCTATTGCCGATGAGGTAGATTTTCCATCAGATTCATAAACAGTTGATGGATCAACATCGTCATAAATTGAGAGATTAGCAGGTTTTGGTGGAGTTGGATAATTTTTTCTATTATCTTCCATATGCTGTTTCACTTGTTCGTTTAAAGCATCCCAACTATCTGGAATTACATCAACTCTTTTTTGCTCAACAGGTTCATCATCACTAACCTCATCGCTATTTGAAACAACTTCTGAATCTTTAGAGTCAAAACCATCCTCTCTCTCTTCATGAACTTTTTCAGATCGACTCTTTTCACGAAGTTTTTCATAAAGATCATTCATCTCTGAAACAGCTCTGTCGCTGATTTCTTCAGAATACTCTTCTTTCTCAATTCGTTCTTCTTTCTCTTCAGCAGTCTCATTTTCAGGAACTTTTGTGTTTAAATTGAAACTACTTCGAGAACCAGAACCATCAGGAATTGAATCCTCGCTACAACCACTACAACCGCCAAAGACAGCTGAAATAATAGCAAGGAGTGTCAAATTTTTAAAATTCAAATTTAATCTCCGTAAGGAATTTGCGGTGGTAGAGAATCTGACAAGTTGTTATCTTCATCTTTTACTTCTGGAACAGTCTCATTGGACTCGTTTGTATCAGCGGTAAAATCACTAACATCACCTTCTCCACAACCAAAAAATATCGACAAAATAGAAATTATTAAAATACTTCTCATTTAAAAACCTATTTACAACTTGGATCAGGAAGAGGTGGCGGTAAAAGACCCATATTATCAGCTTGTAAGCATTCATCTTCAACTGGTTCGTTTGTATTTAAAGTTGTATTCACTTCTTTAATTAAAACAACTAATTCGTCTAAACCATTTTGAAACTCTTCAAGCTCAATATTATCAATTTCTTCTAAAGCCGTTATCTTTTCCTCTTCTGTCAAGTTTTCATTTGTTGCAATACTCTCTTTGACCTCATCAAGAGCATCTACACCAGCTTCAATTAGCTCTTTAACACCGTCTTCGTCAAGTTCTTCACCAGTTGTCAATTTTCCTGTAATATCTTCAATCTTTTCAACTGTTTCTTCATCTAAACCACTAGCAATATCTTCAATTATATCTTGTCGAGGTTGATCATCAGAAGCTTCTAGTGGCTCATCATAATCAGAACAAGAAATTACAAACAAAGAGAGAGTTAAGAGTAAAAAAACTCGAGACATCTTACTTATATTTCACTTTAATTTTAAGGTGTAAATCGCCTTTTTTTCCAAAATCAATATTTGTATTTGGATCAGCAACTTCATCTCTTAATTTAACAACATTGAAACCATTCACTTTTTTGGCACTAAAGCTTAAATCAAGTTCCTCAAAATTATCTTTTCCACCTTTGATAAGTGCGATAATGTCAGAAAATTTGATCTCTTCAACTTTATTTAATTCATTCTCATTAATTGCTCGGTCAAGTAATTTAATTGTACTATCCATAATTCCCCTACTCATATTGTATGACATTCCAATTGGTGAATAATCGAAAGCTTTTTTCATAAACTTTTTAAGTTTTTTGTTTCGCTCAGACTCTTCGACTTCATTGCCTTCGTTATCAGTAATAACTGTTTTGCCTGTGTCTAAATCAATATCTGCTTTTAAATCTTCAGCCATGTTTCCTCACTTACATTAAAATTTTAATAGGGACTACGAGTTTTTGCGGAATTGGAAATTTTTTCTCGTAAATAAAAGTGTTTAAGAGAGCATCAATCCAATATCGATTTGCCGAAACTTCGTAAAACTCTATAAAATAATCATCGTCAATTTTGGAAATTTTGTAATTTCCAATATCAATTATAACATCTCCTTTTTCACCTTTAAGATAAACGGATAAATGTATTTTTTTCTCTTTGGAATTAATATCAAGTTCTTTGATTTCGCCAAACTTTTTCATAAAACCATTTGCGATATTTTTAATAACTGCGGACTGAGTCGAGTCTTTACCATTTTGTAAAGTGTCGCTCATTTTAGAAAATGCACTACTAAACATTTTTTACATTTTTTCCTTAGCAGAAATTCCGAGTAGAGAAAGACCCAACTTGATTGAGTTTGCAACAATAAGAGACAGTTTTAAAAGTTCTTTCTCTTTCTCATTACCAATCATCGGAGTTTTATTATAAAAACTGTGAAAATTAGAAGCGAGTGAGTGAAGATATTCCGCCATTTTTTGAACTCCGCGACTCTCAAAACTCTCTTCAATAACTTCAGGAAGTCGCAAAGCAAAAAATAGAAGTTCTCGACTCTCTCTGTGCGATGAGGTCGTGATATTTTCTTTCAAGATTTCTTCGATTGAGAATTCACTTTTTCGCAAAAGACTATGAACTCGAGCATGTGCATAATTGATATAATAGATTGGATTTGAGCTATCTTGTTTCATCAAATCAGAAATATCAAAAGTGAGTGAAGTATCCGCAGTTTTACTTGCAAAAATGAAACGGAGTGCATCAGCTCCGACCTCATCGACAACATCTTTCATAAGAATAAAATTTCCTGCTCTTTTGCTCATTTTATAAGGTTCGCCATCTCGTAAAAGTGAAACCATTTGAGTTAATCGAGTCTCTAATTTTGAAGAGTCATATCCCAGAAATTCAATTGCCGACTCAACTCGTTTAATATAACCGTGGTGATCTGCTCCCCAAATATTTATATATTTATCGTAATCTCGTGAAAATTTATTATTGTGATAAGTAATATCTCCAGCAAGATAGGTAGGAATTCCATTTTCTCGAACAATTACACGATCCGAATCGTCTCCGTGTTCACTTGATTTTAAAAATGTTTTGCCGTCTTTTTGATAAGTTCCATTTCCAATTTTTTCTAATGCTTTTTCCCAATCTGCAAAAATCTCTTTTTCTGAAACATATGAGTCGAATTCAATTCCTGCTGAACTCAAATTACTTTTAATTTCCAAAATCATCTTATTTTTTCCAAGAACTGAAAGTTTGTCTAAATCAGAAAAAACCTCATCGCCATTTTCAGCTTGAATCTCTTTTGCCAAATCAAAAATATACTCACCTCGATAATACTCTTCTGGTTCAGTCGGATTTTTTCCTGAAATCTCATCAAAAGCATATTTTATTGATACTCCTAAAAGTGAAATTTGTCTTCCTGCATCATTTACATAATATTCACTATCAATTTTATATCCGAGATGTCGTCCAAGTCGAAGCAGAGAATCTCCATAAATTGCACCCCGAGCATGTCCAATATGCAATGGTCCAGTTGGATTTGCACTCACAAATTCAAGTAGGATTTTTTCATTTTTTTCACTCTGACCAAAATCCTCTTTTAAAGATTTTTCACCAAAACGATTTAAAAAATCTTCACTCAAATAAAAATTCAAAAAACCTTTTACAGCTTCTACTTTTTCAAATTGTGGATAATTTTGTAATTCTGGAACTAAATCTTCGGCAATTTTAATTGGGGATTTTCTATACTCTTTTGCAAGTGAAAAAGCAACTGGTGTTGAAAACTCTCCAAATTTTGTATCTTTTGGAATTTCAACAACAACTTCTTTCTCAAATTTCTCTTTTAAAAGTTTTGCAATCTCTTTTCTCAAGTAGAATCCTTTTTTTTCCGAATTCTACCGAGTTAGTAGTTTTAAAAATTATTATTTATATAGAAAAATCGAGCCGTTTTTCTCTTTGATACAATATTTAAAAAATAGAGTGAAATTTTGAAACAAATTATTTTAGAAAACGAATTTCCTGTTTCAGTTGAAACACTTTTTAATTTTCATCGTGAAACCGCAAATCTCTCAAAAATTACTCCACCTTGGATTGGTGTCGAGATTTTAAATCAGATTCCTATTACAAAAGAGGGAGACCTCATCGAACTCAAAATTTCTCAATATGGAATTTCACAAGTTTGGCGAGTTGAAATTGAGGAGATGAAAGAACCAAATTTAATAATTGACTTTGCTCAAAAATCTCCGTTTAAGCTTTTTCGACACCGTCGGGAATTTCGTAAAAGTGAAAATGGATCAATTTTAAAAGATATTGTCTCCTTGCAAATGCCTTTTCTTTTACGACCTGCTGAATTTTTTGCAAAAAGAGAGACCGAAAAAATGTTTCAGTGGCGACATAAAAAACTAGCCGAAATCTTTGGAGAATCAAAATGAGATGGAGAAATGCAAAAAAACAGAAACGAAATAGAGGAAAAAAAGAGGTTTTTGTAGAAGAAAAAATTTACGGAAACTTTTGGGCGAGGTTTTTTGCTCAAGTTATGGATATGTTTCTTCTTGTTATGCCAATTACTGCACTTATGGGTTTTATTTTTGGATATGAAGCTATGAAAGACCCAAATTTAAATCCACTTGCTGGACAGTTACAAATGGGATTTACACTTTTAGTAACTGTATTTTTTTGGTATTTTGGTGGTGGTCAAACTCCAGGAAAAAAAGCTCTAAAATTAAAAGTTGTTAATGATAAAGATTTTAGCGAACCAAATTTTATACAACTTTTGATTCGATATTTGGGTTACTTTTTATCGATGATTTCACTTGTTGGATTTTTTATCCCACTTTTCCGAAAAGACAAAAAGGCACTTCACGACCTTATCGCAGGAACTGTTGTTATTATCGAAAAGTAATTAAATCGCTACACTTTTAAAAAAAGGAAATTTTTGAAAGTTAGTGCATTTACATTTATAAGAAATGGAGAAATTTTAGGTTATCCATTTGTTGAAAGTATAAAATCTGTTTTGCCTATTGTTGATGAGTTTGTTGTAAATGTTGGTCGAAGTGAAGACAACACTTTAGAGCGAGTAAAAGAGATAGGTGATCCGAAAATTAGAATTATTGAATCTGAATGGAATGAAAATATTCGTAATGATTTTTCAATTGGTGGTTTTGTTTATGGACAACAAAAATCAATTGCACTTTTTAACACAACTGGAGATTGGGCTTTTTATCTCGAAGGTGATGAAATTGTGCATGAAGATGATTTAGAAAAAATTCGTGAAACAATGGAAAAATATAAAGATGATGACCGAGTTGAAGCTCTCCATTTTGACTACATTCACTTTTATGGAAATAAAAATACATATCTTGATTCCCCAGGTTGGTATCGAACTGCTCCAAGAATTATAAAAACAACTATACCTGTTTGGGCTCCAAAAGGTCTATATTTTGTTGTGATTGAAAACTATAAAGGTGGTCGGTATCCAAAAGCGATTCCGAGTGGCGGACGAATTTTCCATTACGGCTATGTTCGGAATGAAGAGCAGATGCAGAAAAAATTTGATAAAGTTGAGAAATATTGGAGTGATAAAAAGAAAAGTTTTAATTATGGAAATATTGATCCGCAGATTTTGAAAAGATTTGATGGAACTCACCCACAAGTTGTTGCTGACTATTTCCAAAACAGCGATGAGGTTTTTCAAGCCGACCCAAATTACAAAATCACGAAAAAAGAGCTACGGCGAAGATGGAAAGCAAAACTTGAAAAACTTCTTGGTGGAATCGATTTGAGTCGGAAATTCTATTTAAAAGCAAAATTATAGAGTTATCTGAAAAAAATCTTTAATGGATTTAAAACTCAAATTATCAAAAGTAGTGAATTCTAAATTCTGTTACTATTTTGTTTCAAGAATTAATAAGGATAGAAATTGGGAATCGAAAAAGATCAAATCGTTTCAATACTTTACGAAGTAAAAGATACAACAAGCGGTGAAGTTGTTGATAGCAACATGAATGCAACTCCATTAACTTTTATGATGGGTCGAGGTCAATTAATTATCGGACTTGAGAATGCATTAACAAATATGAACAATGGCGAAAGTGCTGATACACTTGTAAAAGCAGTCGAAGCATACGGTGAATATGATGAAAATGCTACTCAGACTTTACCAGTTGAGCAATTTGCAGGGCTTGAATTAAGTGTTGGGATGACTCTTTACGGTCAAGATGAAGCAGGTCAAACAGTTGCCGTAACAGTAAAATCTTTTGATGATGTAAATGTAACAATCGATTTCAATCACCCACTTGCTGGAAAAGATTTACTTTTTTCTGTTCATGTAACAATGGTTAGAAATGCTACACCTGATGAGCTTCTTTCTGGAATTCCAATGGAGAATCAACAAAGTATGGGTGGTGGTTCTTGTTCAACTGGTTCATGTGGTTGTTCAACAGGAGTTGAAGAAGATCCATTTGGTGGAAGTTGTGCGACTGACGGTGGACAAGGACACGGACATGGTGGCGGACACTGTGGAAGTGGAACTTGCCATTAATTTAATTTAGAGGAGCTGAAATGTTTTTAGGTATTGACGACGAAGACGACTTTTTACACGGTAGTCCAATTGGGAAATTTTTCGACATTGTTTTTACAGCAAATAATGATGTTGTAAGACATGAATTGGAAAAAATTGCTGAATCTTATGTTGCAATGGATATTCTTTTGACTGAACAATTTGGCGATGAGGTCGCTCAAAAAATTCAAGAAGTTATTTTCTCAAATCCAGAGTTTCAAGATTTAAAAACAAGCTTTTTCATGGAAAAAATGAGTGCAATAGTTTCACAAAGTGAATAAGGTAATCTTTTTACTCCTCTCCTTTCTCCTTTTTGGAGAGGCACGATATTGGAATTATGAATTTGAGTTTGAATTAAAAAAAGGCGAGGTTAAACAATTTCAGGTTATTGACCGTGCCAGACAAAAGTTGCTTAATTTTAGCTGGAATTTATATATTAATAGCGAACTTATAACAATTACAAATTTTGACGGCTTTCCTTATCAAAATATTTTATACTTAGACTACAACAGAAACTCTTTTAAAAAGAAACTGTATGGAAAAAATGCACTGCTCATGATTGAGTTTGTAGAATTTTTGAAAAAAGAGAAAATCGCTCGTTTCAAGCTTTTCGTTAAAAATAGCAAGGTTGAAGAGTATAAACCTAATGAAGTTTGGTAAAAAATAGATAGACTTTCACAAATAAAAGATTTCATTTTTTTGTTATTATTTAGTGTTATTTTTAATAATTTTCACTAAAAAGGTTTTAAGATATGTTTAATAATTTTAAAAATCATCTTGCTATTTTTCTTTTAATTTTTGGCGGTTGTCAAGCCACTAAAAAACCTGTCTCACCACAAAAATCGGAAAAAACTTGCCAATGTCCTGAAAATAATGTTTCAAACGATTACAATAAAACAGAAACTAAAATTATAAAAAAGTTAAAGTTATAGAAAAAATTATTGAGTCTGAAGAGATTGTTGAAAAAAAATTAGATGTTGAGAGTGAAAAAAAGATTTTAGAAAAACTAGACACGAAATTTAGAAAAATTAAGAAAGAGATTCTTAAAATTGAGAGAGCTATACGAAAAGCTGAAGATAGAAAAAGTGAAACTCTTGAAAAATTAACAGAAGCACAAACAAGAATAAACAGAGAAAATATAAGTGCATGTCGCTTGATTATAGGTTCTACAAAGTCAGAAGTTTTAGAAATTATGGGAAATCCTACGGGACATAATTGGAAAGGTGAGCCAACACATCGTTTTTCTACTGAATGGTATTACGGCGACAAAATTGTAGAATTTAATCACTCTGGAATAATTGTTACTGTTGGTTTGTGCAATTAAATTTATAAATTAGAGTTCTTACCTTGGATAATATTAGTCAATTTTCATTTATTTTGGTTGAGATTTTCGGCTTAACAGTATCGTTTATTCTCTACTATACAACTTTCAAATCACATCAAAAAAGTTCTAAAAATGTAGAAATATTTGTTATGAGTATGTTTTTGGTTTCAGTTTTTGGCTTTTTAGCTATATATATTGATAACTACACACTATTTATATCATTTGGAAATTTCTTCGCTTCGCTCCTTGCACTTTTTCACTTTAGAGAAGAAAAAGTATTTTCAAATTCCAGCTTTTTAAAATACCTCATCGCTGTTTCAATAGTTTCAATACCTTTTGGCTATTCAAATATTGGTGATGATATTCTCTATTTAAACACTCTCTCCTCGACAATTTTTATTCTTATTTCAATAAATCTTTTCAATCTTTTCATAAAAGTAAGAAATACAAATATTCTGTTTTTTGCATTGACATATTTTATACTAGGAATTCATTCACTTGTCTTCTATTATATTGATGGCTATCATATTTCTAAACTGCTAACTTATCTTGTTCTCTTCTATATTTTACTGCGAAATTTGAATGAAACAGATTCTCAAAAAAAAGAGCTAAGAAATTTCTATAAGGAATATAAGAGAGCAATTGAGCATGGTAGTATTGTTTCAAAAACTGATAAAAATGGCTTAATAACTTATGCAAATGAAGGCTTCATCGAAATTTCTGGATATTCTGAAAATGAGTTAATTGGTCGTTCTCACTCAATTCTAAAAGATTCTGAAACACCAGTAGATCATTACAATGATTTATGGAAAACAATTTCAAATGGTCAAATTTGGAAAGGAACTCTCAGAAATGTTGCAAAAACGGGCGAATATTTTCATGTAAGAATTGTTATTGTTCCAATTTTTGATAAAAGCAGTTATATATCTGAATATATCGCTTACCGAGAAGATATTACGGAACTTGTAAATAGTCAAAGAGAGTTAAAAGATATTCATAATCGAGATTCTCTTACAAATCTAGGAAATCGATACAAACTCTTTTCCGATCTTGTTTTAAAAGGAGATACTCTCCTTGCACTTGTAAATATTGATTCGTTTAAAGAGGTAAATGATTTTTACGGCGAAGATATTGGTGATGAAATCATTCGGGAAACTGGAGAGTTTATTCAGAGAAAAGTTGGACGATACAAATTCCGAGTTTATAGAGTTCAAGCTGATGAATTTGCAATTATTCCAAGCCAATTCTTTCCAGACATCAAAAAATTCCGTGCAATTATTGTAAATATTATTGAAGATACAAAAACTCACAAATTTATACTTGGAAACTTTGAGATTTTCATAAATGTTTCAGCAGGAATATCAAGTGGAAAAGGGAAAAAAGTTTTCAAAAGAGCTGACATAGCTCTTAAAACTGCAAAGAAAAATAAAGTTGATGTTCTTAATTACAGTCCAGATTTAAAAATCGAGGAAATCTACGAAAGTAATTTGATTTGGACTCGCAAAATTAAATTAGCAATTGCTGAAGATAGAATCGTTCCATATTTTCAACCAATTTATGATTTAAAAGAGGGTCGAGCTACAAAATTTGAAGTTCTTATGCGACTTATTACAAAAGATGGTCGAGTTATTTCTCCATTCTCCTTTCTTGACATTGCAAAAAAATCAAAACTCTATTTTCAATTAACAGCAATTATTTTTGATAAAGTGGTTCAAGAGATGCAAAGATATCCAAATTATGAATTCTCAATGAATTTATCTTCTGAAGACATTATGAATAGTTCATTTATTCATTATATTAAAAAAGAGGTTAAAAAACTTAATATTGGGTCAAGACTAATTTTTGAGATTGTTGAAAGTGAAGGAATTGAGAATTTTGAGGAAGTCGATGAATTTATTTCTTGGGCAAAAAGTGCAGGTGTTAGAATTGCAATTGATGATTTTGGAACGGGATATTCAAATTTTACCTACCTCATCAAACTAGAAGCGGACTTTGTAAAAATTGATGGAAGCATGATCAAAAATATCGACACTGATAAAAACTCTCGAGCTGTTGTCGAAGCAATTTTACAATTTACAAAAAGAACGGAAATGAAAGTTGTTGCAGAATTTGTGGCTTCCCGAAATATTTTCCAAATTGTTGATGAATTGAATATCGATTTTGCACAAGGCTATTTTATTGATATGCCACGAGCTTCCATAGATGAAATAAACAAAACTCTAAATCTCTAAGGAAAAAAATGATAAAAAATATAATTCTAATCTTTTCTCTTCTCTTTTTTTCAAGTTGTGCAAATAAAGACAAGTTTGGTAAAAGTGATGAAGAGTGGTACAAAGATTTAATTAAACAAATTGATTACAGTAATCTTGACAAAGCAGATGATGTTTTTTCTTCTCTTGAAGTTGAACATTTTCGTTCGCCACTTTTGGAAAGTGCTACTCAAATTATGATTCAAGCACACATGAAACAGGAAAATTATCTACTTGCAAATTACTATATTGACAAATACGAACAGCGATTTGGAACTCCAAAAAATATGGATTACCTCGAATATTTAAGAATTAAATCGCGATATTTGGCATTCCGAAACCCAAAACGGGATCAAAAATTGATTTTGCAAACTTTGGATATGGTTGAGAATTACATCTCAAACTATTCAGATTCAAAATATCTACCTTATATCAAAACAATGCAAACAAATTTAACTCTCTCTCGTTTCTACTTAACTTTAGATATTATAAAATTATACGAGAGGCTTGATAAACCAAAAGCAGTCGAATACTATAAAAATAAAGATGAGATGGCTTGGTTTATTGAAAATAGAGATGATTTTGAAAAACCATCGCTGTTTTTCTTAAGATACCTTTTTGAGTAGGAAAAAAATTGGATAGAGAATTTAGAGAAAAATACCACTCTGTTTTAGAGAGAGTGGAGGCAAGTCGAAAAAAAGTTTCACTTCACCACATTGTGCAAATTGTCGCAGTAACAAAATATGTCAGTGAGGCTGAAGTTCTAAAACTGCTTTCAATTGGTCAAAGAGCAATTGGTGAAAGTCGAGTTCAGGAATTAGAAAACAAACTTTCAAGTTTGGAAAAAGAACCGATTGAGTGGCACTTTATTGGGAATTTGCAAAAGAATAAAATCAATAAATTTCTTGAACTAAAACCGTCGCTTTTTCACGGATTAGATTCAATCGAACTTGCGGAAGCTCTACAAACTCGATTGGAAAAACGAGGTGAAAATTTGAATGCACTTTTACAGATAAATTCATCGAAAGAGCCTCAAAAGTCTGGTGTTTCTCCAGAAAAAGCAATTGACACTTATGACGAAATTTCGGATAGATTTCCAAATATAAAATTGAATGGTGTAATGAGTATTGGAAAAAACAGCCAAAATTCTGATGAGGTGCGAAAATCATTTGCAGAAACTCGAAATATTTTTGACAAACTTCAAAGTGCGGAAACTCTTTCAATGGGAATGAGTGGAGATTTTGAAATCGCTATCGAAGAGGGTGCAAATTTGCTACGATTAGGATCAATTCTTACAAAATAGAAAATTTGGAGGTTTCTTGAAAAAAATAACAATAAATAGTTTGCAGAAAAGCAGTGAAAAGCTCGTCATGGTTACAGCTTACGATTCTCTTTTTGCAAAAATTTTTGATGGAAATGTTGATTTAATTCTTGTTGGTGATAGCTTAAATATGAGTTTTTCGGGAGAAAACGACACACTTTCAGCAACAGTGGATCAGATGATTTATCACACAAAAGCGGTTTGTCGAGGAGTTCAAAGAAGTTTTATAGTAGCGGACATGCCTTTTGGTAGCTACTCAACAAAAGAAGATGCTTTGAAAAATGCGATCCGTTTTTATCGCGAAACTTGTGCAGACTCTGTGAAAATCGAGGGCGGAGTTGAAAAAGCTGAAACAATTTCTCATCTTGTTCAAAACGGAATTGCAGTGATGGGACATATTGGACTCACTCCACAAAGTTTTCGAGGCGAAGGCGGATATTTTGTAAAAGGTCGAGATTCTCGTAGTCGTGAAAAGGTTTTTTCGGATGCACTTGCGGTTGAACAGGCAGGTGCTTTTGCGGTTGTTATCGAAGGAACAGAAAGCGATTTAGCAAAAGAGATCGCAGAAACTTTGACAATCCCAGTTATTGGAATCGGTGCTGGAAAAGATGTTGATGGTCAAGTTCTTGTTTGGAGTGATCTTCTTGGATTTTTTGAAGATTTCAAACCTAAATTTGTAAAACGATATTTAAATGGTGGTGAAATTGTGCGAAATGCAATTACTCAATATGCCGATGAGGTTCGGAACGGAACTTTTCCAGAAGAGGAAAATATATATTAAAAAATTCCCGTGCTTAAACACGGGATAAAACTCTATTTTATAATTTCTTCTAAATAGAATTTTCCGCCAAGAATGTAAAGACCCCAATCTGTTTTCTCTTCTTCTCCAGTTGAAAAAATCACACTTCTTTGATAATCGTATCCATTGTAATATGCACTTTTTCCACCATCAATTGAATTATAAATATTTATATAACTCTCATTTGTATCAACAGAATAGAAATTTAAAGTGTTTTGATAGTGATAACTTGGAAAATAAATATCTGTTAAAGCCATTGGATAGTAATAATATCCATAGTCTAAATAGTGATTTTCTACATAAAATTCGATTCCTTGAGAAATCTCAAATGCATATTTCTCTTTCCACTCTTCAACTTCTGAAATATTCAAGTCGTTAATATTTGTATAGTTTTGAGCTAAATATTCTATTTTTTGTTCGTCCGTCATCTCTTCTTCAATATGTTCTTGAAGTGAAACAGCAAATAAATTATCAGAATTTCTGTAAGTGAAAGCTTTGTGATTATGAACTGCTTCAGAATAATATTTCCATCGATATTCATCTTGAGTTTCTGGCAAAAGCACTTTATCAACTAGAGTCGGATTATTAAAATCAGAAACATTGAAAAGCTGAATTTGGTAGCCTGTTTCAGTTCCGTCAGAATCGGCATTTACTCCAAGTGAAAGAATCAAATCAGAATTGACAGGGTGGAAATAAGTTGAATATCCGTCAATTTCAAGTGGATTTTCACCAAGAACTGGCTTTTCAGGATTTGAGAAATCTACAACATAAAGAGGATCAGTTTGACGGAAAGTAACAATATAACCTTTATCGCCTAAAAATCGGACTCCCCGAATTGTTTCGCCCTCTTTTCCAAGTCCGCTAATTTCACCGACAATTTCCAAAGTTCCGTTTTTTTCGACGATTGACGAAACAATATTATCAGTATCGCCACCACTCCACCAACTTCTAACTTTTGTAGTTGCAACTCGGAGAACCTCATCGTATTCTGAAAGTGAAAATTGATTTAAAATTCGACCATCAAGGAAAGTTTTTCCGTTGTAAGAGAGTTCGTTAGAAATTCCAAATTTATAAATTGCAATTCGTTCGTCGTAATTTCTCCAATTCCAATATCGAGGATAATCGCTTGAAACGATATAAATTGCTTCCGTTGAGGCATACAGAGTCTCACTACCACCAACGGCTGAAATTGTTTCCATTTTTGAAAAGTCTTCAATCTGGAAAGAAGTAATTGAAGTGATAAATGGAGATTGGTCAATCTTTTTTGGTGCAAAAAGTGTTTCATTGCTGTAAAGAGGTTTGTCATTTATTTTTGCGATGAGGTCAGCTGAAACTTCCGTGTATTTGTCATAATTGATTTCGTAATAAGTTCCATTGTCATCTTGCAAATAATAGTAATAACACTCTTCTTTTTCTTCACATTCAACGACTTCTTTTTCATATTCAATTTCAATTGATGGCATAAATCGAGAAACAACAAAGAGTTTTCCACCCGTTACTCGAGTATCAACAATATTTCCGCTAATGTTGAAATCTTCAGTTTTGACAATATTTTCAATATCGGAAACATCATAAACTTCGACTCGGCTCGTTTCACTCCAAATCGAATAATCAACATAGCACCAACTATTCCAATAATAATTGTTTGTCGGATAAATTGCAATCAATTTGTCATTTACTAAATAGAGTTCATCTGGTTTTTGTTCCGTCTCAATTTCTGTAATTGCTTCATTGTTTCCGCTCAAAATCTCTGAAAAAGTCGTAACAAGAATTTTATTTTCATATCTGCCGTTTGGTAAATAGAAAATTTTATTTCCGTCATGTTTTACAATATCAGCTTCATCAACTAACTCTTCTTGAGTATTTGTTGTTGTTATGTCTGAAACTTTTTCAGAATTATCACCTGCAGAATCTGATGAATCAACTTCCATTTCTGAATAAACAAATCCTTCGTCATAATAATAATTATGTGGAGAGTTGTATCGGAAATTTCTATTGTATCTCACCATTGAAAGTAGGAAATTTTCCATTGACTCGTTTGACTCAAAATTTTGCAATTCAGAAGTTTCGTCCAAGTCGATAGTTTTTTCAGTTTCAGAAAGAACCCAAAAACCTTCACCAGTTCCAATAACTCCAATATCTGGATACGAACTTTCGCCAGAAAAACCGTGTTTATATTTTGACCATTGTCCGCCACTATATTTCCAAACTGCTTTTTCGTTTTTGAATACATCTTGTGAAATCGCCAAATTTAGAGGAAGTGAAAGAAGATTCCAACCCCGTTCGAGTTCTAGTTTTGTAATATCAGAAACTTGATTTTCATCATATTTTTCTTGAATATACAAATCTTTGTTTGTGTAAATCCAAACTCCGTCCGTCGGATTTATGTCGCCACTGTTTTTAACCCAAGCTCCACTTTTCCACATATAAATATTTCCGAGTGATGGGTATTGCAA
>AKKQ01000009.1 GCA_000276965.1 Thiovulum sp. ES
TTTGTGATCAGTTTCATATTCACACAAAAGCACCTAATTCTGGAGGAAGTACTTTCCAGATTTTTGCAGAAGAGCAACCAAATACAGATACTTCTACTGATAAATATCTTGTTGGAAAACTAGAATCAAAATATAGTGATATGAACTATGCTTTTTCTTTCGATTTTGATGGAGATAACAAATTCTTTGAAATAGATTCATCAACTGGTGAGATATTTATGAAAACACCTCCTGATTTTGAAAACCCTGAAAATGAAAATAATTTATATATACTGACTGTAAGTGCAAATCGAACATCTGACCCATCTTTAGGTTCTACTAGTTCTATATATATTTATATAACTGATGTTGATGAAGAGACTGAAGTTTCTCCAATTTACACAAACACAAAAGGAATTGAGGGTTTTAAACCCTTAGATAAATCAGATATATACGACTATGGTATTCCTGAAGTTTCTAGTGCTTTAAACGAAGAATTCTTATACACAGAAGAAAACAACTATTCTGAATTTAAGATTTTTATTTCAAGCAATCAAGATGTAGCCGAAACACTTCAATTTGATTTGCCAAATTGGCTTGAAGTTGGAAACTTAGAAACAACTTATGTAGCACAAAGTGTATATGCAGAGCCTGGAATATATTCAAGAATAAGTGCCATGGAAAATTTTACTGTTGATAGTAATGACAATATTTATATAAATGGAAAATATTTTGGATTTGCAAACATGAGAGAAGGAATTTTTAAGATTGATGAAAATGGAAAAATTTCACCTATTAAACCCGTCGATTCTGCCGAATATTCAAATCTTAAAACAAAAAGAAGTAATCAAGAAGTTATTGCTGGTTTATCAACAACTGGAAGATATGACGGAAATTTAATCTATAAAATTTCTCAAAATGGAATTGATTATATTGCTGGAGGCTCTGAATATGCTGTTGATAATACCGATCCTACAAAAGCAGGTTTTGGTTCATTTAATGACATTATTATTGATGGAGATAATATTTTTATTGCAGACGATGAACAAAGGATTAGAAAAATTTCATCAGATAATTCTGTATCAACTTTCGGATTATTTAGCAAAGAAATACAAAGCTTTGCAAAAACTGGAGATAAGTTTGTTGTTCATTATAATTCTGTATCAACTATAAACTTAGTAGGTGAAGAAGATTATGAAGAAAATATCGATATTGAAAACTTAAAATCTACAAGTTCAGTTAAAAATATTACAACTGATATTAATAATGATATTTACTTGCTAGTTAAAAACATGAATTTTCATGAATTTCCCACAGAATATAACAGTAGAAAATACTATTATTATTCTGTTGAAAAATTAACATTTACGAATGATGATAAAACAGAAGCAACTATCGAAAATGTAGTTAATCTTTATGACGACGAAATTTATTTAGATATGGAGATTTCAAACTCTGGTAAAATTTTCTTAATAACTGAATACTTGATATATAAACTTGAAGAAGCACAAGTTTTAACTCTGTCGGGAACACCAACAGCTGAAGATTATGGAGTTCATGAAATCTCTTATAGTTTTGAAAATGCTTCTGGTGTTGAAAAAGAGAGCAATGTATCAATTTTTGTAAATCTAAAATATCAAGAAACAGTTCTTGATTATATTCCAGATGTAGTTCAATTTGATGAAAATAATTTTTCTGCTGAACTTCTTCTTGATATAAACGGAACTGCATTTAAAGACAATCCACTATCTTTTAAAATTTCTGGAAATGACTACGAAAGATTCCAGCTTGATGAAAAGACTGGAGAAATTTCAACAGTCGGTTTCCCTTTCAACTATGAACAAAAAGATGTTTATGAATTAAATATCTCAATTTCAGACGGGACAACAACATTTGTAAAAACAGTTTATATAGATATTAATGATGTTCCTGAAACTCCGACTCTCCAACCAGAGGGAACTCCATCTGTCAAACAATTTGAACATTTAAATTACTCTCTCAAAATTGAAGATGATTTCAATGACACTCATTCACTCTCGATTGACTCAACTATTCCAGACTGGTTAAATATTTCAATTGAAAATTATGAGGGTCAATTAGAGGAACAAAGTTTCCTAAATTATGCAGAATATGGCTTTTATGGTTTGATCTTGGATAGAGCAGGGAATCTATACAGTGTAAAACATGAAGATGATTCCACTAGTAATTTATACAGAGTTTCTAGTTCTAAAGCCACTTCAATTAAAACATTGAAATATCAACCAACTCTTGAAGTGAAAAACTGGTTTGCTGAACATACAGTAAGAAATGGACAAGATATTTATATTTCTGGTTTTAGTTCTATTATGAAATACAATTTAGATAGTGGAGAATTTATTACTTTTGCAGGAGAAATGGATGCTTATGGAGATGAAGACGGAAACTTATCAACTGTTCGTTTCTATAATCCAAGAGGTTTAGCATTTGATGAAGAAGGAAATCTTTTTGTTGCCGATTCAAACAACAGCAAAATCAAAAAAATTACTCCAGATGGAGATGTAACAACTTTTGCTTCAGGTGTAAATGAACCTTATGGCTTGGCATTTGACAAAAATGGAAATCTCTTTGTCTCTGAAAAAAATGGTAGTCGAATATCTAAATTTACATTTGATGGAAGCAAAACTACTTTTATTGAAAATGATACATTGATTTCTCCTACTGAAATTGCTTTTGATATTGATGGAAATCTTCTTGTTGTTAGTGATGATGGTTTCGTACTTAAGAAAGTAAATCTAGATGGAGATATGGAGACTCTTGTAAATAACAAAAATTCTCAAATTAAATATGAAATAACATCAATTGCAGTTCGTGGAAAAGAAATTTATGTAGCTTCTAAACACGATGGAGGAACTAAGTCGTATATTTCAAAATTTGTTCCAAAAACTCATGAAATATTGATTTCTGGAAGTCCAAATTATGGAAATGTTGATGTTGGAGAACACGAATTTACAATTACTGTTTCTGATGATACAGGTCGTTCAATTGAATATGACGACAAAATTGAAGTTATCGATGTTAATTTTGAACCATATGCAAGTGGAGAAAGCAATGTTTTAACAAATGAATTAGATGAAAATATTGAAACAGTTACAGAGCTTTTCCTTTTGAGTATTAAAGATCAGGAGAATGAACAAATAACATACTCTTTAGTTGAAGATTACGGAATGTTTGATATTGACTCAAATGGACTTCTCAAAACAAAAGGAATACCTTTTAATTTTGAAGAGAAAAGTTATTATCTCTTAGATATAGTTGCAACAGATGGTAAATATAATTTTAATACTTCATTCCCTGTAACTATTTTAAATGTGAATGAAGAAGCACCAAAAATGCTGAATGAAAATAATCTTTCAACAAATGAAGCTTCTCAATTCTCTTTAAGTTTAGATTTAAGTGATATTGATAATGATACAGTTTTTACTATCTCTGAACTGTCTGATTCATTGCCAGATTGGTTAGAGATTGAAGAAAGTGAAGATTGGTATGTTGAAACATACATCGAAGACCCTGATTTGTATTTTGATTATATGAGATGGTATGGTCGTTTATATGGATTAAGTTCTTTAAACAAAAAAGTAATCAAAGAGATTTCTATTGATAAAGAAGTTTCCGACAAATATGTAATTGATTCTTCAAGTTCAATGAATTTAGAAAATTTTACTATTCTCAATATTTTTGGTACTTTTTATGCAACAACATCAAATCCGAGTCGTATAATTAAATTTAATTATGATGGAAGTTACGATGATATTGCAGGAACTTCTCCAGAAAATGCTGTTACAAATTCTGCAGAACCTCTTGAAATAGTTTTAAACTCTCCAAAAGGTATAACAGTTTTCAATCAAGCTCTCGATATAGACAGTATATATTTCTCTGATTATAGTTCTGCAGATCAAAAAAATGTTATTTACGAAATAGATACTGTGACGAATGAGATTTATATTGAGAGTGGTTTAGAAACGAGTTTAGATCCATTAAAAGAAGTTTCTGACATTATTTACAATGACGGTTTAATTTTTATAGATGGGAACAATTCAAATTTTCATCGTTTGTCAGAAGATAGAATGAGACTTACAGAAGGACTCAATTCTCCAACAAGTTCTGCTCTTCTTGACAATGATATTCTTCTTATTACGGATACAAATAATCACAGAGTTGTTGAATACAATCTATTAACTACTGGAAAATCTGTTTTCTCTGGAAATTCTATGGGCTATAAAGATGGTTGGATTAGTGAAGCACAATTTACTTATCCAAAAGGAATTGCTGTTGATACTTCCAATAATGTAATTTTTGTTTCTGATAAAAACGGAATCAGAAAGATTTCAAAAAGACAGAAATTTGCATTGAATGGAACACCAAAACAAGGTGATGTTGGATTACATGAAATATCTCTTTCGGTTTCAGACGGAGACCTTTCAAGAACAATTGACATAAATGTTACTGTTGATGATGTTGCTTTTCCTCCAGATTTAGCATTTGGAAAAACAACAACTTTAGAAATGATAGAAGATTCAACTAATTTAATTCTTGATTTCAATGGAACAGATTTAGATGAAACAACAGACTTCACTTTTGAGATTTCAGGAACTGATAGTCAATTCTTTAATATTGATTCAGCGACTGGAGAACTCACACCTATTTCAGCTCTAAGTTCTGATAGCAGACTAGATAAAGATGGAAATGGTTTCTATGAATTCAATATTACAATTTATGACAATAGTTCAGCTAATCTTTCTCAAACAACAGAATTTAAACTTTTTGTAAAACCACCAACTCGATACACAGTTTCAAATAAACTAATTGACCAAATCGAAATCACTGTTTTAGATAGCGATGGAAATCCTTATGTAAATTATGGTGGAGAAGTAACTGTTTCTTTACAAGGAAAAGGTGCTTTAGTCGGGACAACAACAGTTGAAGTTGGAGCAAATGATGGAATAGCGATATTTAATGATTTGACATATGTCGCAATGAAAGATTTAGCAGATTTTAACTTGACATTTAAAACTAGCACAGGCGATAGTGTTGATTTTGAAAAACTTTACTATATTTCTGATGTTGTCGCTACCGAAATTGCATTCCCTCAAATATCACCATCTCAAATTTATAGTGGAATTTATACAGATTTTAAAGATGACATAGAATTGACACTTATTGATAGCGGTGGAGAAGACCCTGTTTTAGATACAAACTATTCAGGTGAAGTTACATTAAAAATTTCTGGAAATGACAGCAATGCTAATTTACATGGTATAAAAGAAACTAATTTCAAAGATGGAGTTGCAACTTTTTCAAATATGGGAGTTACTTATAACATTTATAATATGACAACGGACATGTTTAGTTTAAAAGCTTCTCTTTCTGATGAATCACTAGAAAGTTCTAGTTTTCCTATTACTGTTACACATGCTCCAAAACCAAGTTTTCAAACAAATTTAGAAGATATTTCTATAAGTGAAAACAACGGAACTTTAGTATTCAGAGTTAATATTAGCGAGGAAGCTAATAACGATTTAACAATGAGTGTTGAAAGTAATAACTCTAAACTTGCTTTTGCTGAAATAAATTGGACAAATCCTATTACAAGTTCAGTTTGGTCTAATGAAGAATTTGATTTCAATGTTACAAATGCGATGTCAATTTCCACACCACAAGAGATTGCAGAAATTACTGTAACTTTAAAAAATGATTATTCAACAGTTACAGAAGAGTTTAATATTACAGTTTTAAATATAAACCATCTTCCTGACATTAAAGTTTCAAATTATGAAATAATGAATGAAGATACAGAGATTACAATTCCTTTTACTTTTACTGATGAAGATGATGATACCGTTACAGCAACAGTTAAAACTGAACCGTCTGAAGGAAAAGTTACAGTTTCTGGACAAAATATTATTTTCAAACCAAGCTTAAATGCAAATGGAGAAGATGGATTTACTCTAACATTTAAAGATGGTGGCGGATATGAAGAAGATTTTGATTTTACAATTGATGTAGATCCTGTAAATGATGATCCAGTTATTAGTGTTGAAACATCTATTAATACTAATGAAGACACACTTATTACAAAAATAGCAACTCTTTTAGATATTGATGGAGATACGGTTTCTATAAGCGAAAAAACAGCACCAACGAACGGAACTGTTTCAATTACCAATAGTCAAATCACTTATACACCAAATGGAAACTTTTTTGGAAAAGATAGTTTTGTTTTATCTTTTACTGACGGAACTGAAACAATTGATAAAACATTTGATGTAACTGTAAATGCCATAAATGACAAACCAAGTATCACAATGCAAAGTAGTACTGGAGTTGATGAAGATAAAGATGTAACAATTGGCTTTACATATTTTGATGTTGAAAATGAGACTGTTACAGCAATTGAAAAAACTGCACCAACAAACGGAACTATTTCAATTGATGGTCAAAATATCACATATACTCCAAACGAAAACTTCTTTGGACAAGATTCTGTAACTTTAACATTTAGCGACGGGGAAAATACGGAAGATCAAACTCTTAATATTAATGTAAATTCTGTAAATGATGTTCCAACTTTTACAAACTTGCTACCAGATTTAGAACTTGATGAAGATTTTAGAGATTTCAATTTGACAATGATTACAACAGATGTTGAAACTCCAACAGATCAATTGATTTTAAATGCTTTATCTTTAAATACAAATCTGATTAAAACTAAAATTGATGGAAATGAGTTAGAGATTAGAGTTGAGCCAAATCAATTTGGAACAGCAATAATTATTTATGAAGTTTCTGATGATGAAGATATTACAAGAGAGAGTTTTGAGATTGTTGTAAATTCTGTAAATGATATTCCTGTTTTTGAAACAAACTTAAGTTCAGAAAAAGCAAAATCTTTCCAAGAAGATATTGGTATATTGAATTTTGAAATCAATATTTCTGACATTGAAGGAAGCGATTTAAATATTTCAGTTGAAAGCAATAATTCTGACCTCATCGCTATTTCAGAGAGTTGGACAAATTCAATTTCTCAAGGTGATTGGTCTGATGCTTCGTTTGAGTTTAATTTAACAACTCTACCAAACATGTACGGAACTCTTGAGGTAAATGTATCTCTACATGACGGAGAAGATGAAAATATTCAAACTTTCTATATTGAAATAGAAGCTGTAAATGATGAACCTACAATTTCAGTTAAACAAGCTATTATTGTTACAGAAGATATTGAAAAAACAAATAGCTTCTCTTATACAGATATTGATAACGATGAGGTCGTCGCAACTCTAAAAGATACACCTTCAAATGGTTCTGTCTCTATTTCTGGTTCAAGTTTCACTTACACACCAGATGAAAATTTCTTTGGCTCAGACTCTTTTGTTCTAACTTTCAGTGATCAAAATGGATACGAAGTTGATAAAAATTTCAATGTTGATATTGAAGCTGTAAATGATAAAGCAGATTTAAATGTAACAACAACTCTATCAACAAATGAAGATGAGAGTATTGATGTTGATTATTCATATTATGATTTAGAGAAAGTTCCTGTCCAAATTTCAGAAGAGACTCCTCCAACAAATGGAACTATCACTATTTCTGGAAAAGATATAACTTATTCTCCAAATACAAACTTCTTTGGAAAAGATACTTTCCAACTTAGATTTACTGATACTGGAAACGATGGACTCACTCGATTACTTTCAGAAGAAGACGGAACTAACAATTTTGAAATAGTTGATTTCTCTGTTACTGTAAATTCTGTGAATGATGATCCAATTATCACAATTGAAAATTCAATCACAACAAATGAAGATGAAAGTCAAACTTTCCAATTTAGTTTTACAGATATTGATAATGATACGGTTGTTGCAACCGAAAAAACATCTCCAGAAAATGGAAAAATCTCAATTTCTGGGCAAGATATAACTTATCATCCAAATAGTAACTATTTTGGAAGCGACTCTTTTGTTGTCAATTTAACTGATGGTGAGTGGAGTGAAGATAAAACTGTTTCAGTAACTGTAAATTCTATTGATGATGCTCCAACTTTTACAACTCATTTACAAGATTTAAATCTTGATGAGGATTTTTCAGAATTTAGTTTGACAATGCTTTCTTCAGATGTTGAGAAAAATTCTGTTTCATATTTTGCGACCTCATCGGATAACTCAATTATAGAAGTTTCTGTTGTTGGAAATGAGTTGAAAGTTTCCGCAGTTGAAAATTCTTTTGGAACTGTTACAATTGACTATAATGTTACACAAGACACCAATACAAATCTTTTTGAAAAAAGCAGTTTTGATATTGTTGTAACCCCTGTAAATGATCAACCAACTTTTGAAACAAATATCTCAGCAATTACAATTGACGAAGACCACGGAGTTCTAAACTATGAAATCAATATTTCAGACATTGACGGGGACAAGCTTGACTTAAATATTGAGTTAAATAGCTCAGATATATTTGAAGTTTCAAAAAGTTGGAGTAGCAAACTGCTTCAAGGTGAATGGCTTAATGAAAGTTTTGAATTTAATTTGACAACTCTTCCAAATGCTCATGGAAAAGTGATTGCTACAATCATTGTTTCTGATGGAGAGCTTAGCAGTTTTGAAAATATTGAGCTAGATGTTAATTCTGTAAATGATACTCCTGAAATCACAGTTTCAAATTCAATTACAACAAATGAAGATACAAACAAAGTATTCAAATTTGAATTTACAGATATTGATGGTGATAATGTTGTAGCGAGTGAAAAAACAGCTCCGCAAAATGGAGCAATTTCAATTTCTGGGCAAAATATAACTTACTCTCCATTTGCCCACTATTACGGAAATGATTCTTTTGCTTTAGCTTTTAGCGATGGAAAAACAACAATTGCGAAAACAGTTTCCGTTGTCATAAATCCTGTGAATGATATTCCTGAAATTAAAATCAGCTCAATTACGACAAATGAAGATGAGAGTAAAAATTTCTCTTTCACTTATTATGATATTGATGGCAATACTGTTGTGGCAACTGAAAAAACAGCTCCGCAAAATGGAAAGATTTCAATTTCTGGTCAAGATATTACTTACTCACCTGCTGAACACTATTTTGGAAATGATTCTTTTGTTTTGAGTTTTAGTGATGGTGAAGCAATTGTTGAAAAAACGGTATCTGTTGTTGTAAATTCTGTAAATGATATTCCAGAAATTGTAGTTGCAAATGCAATCACGACAAATGAAGATGAGAGTGAAACTTTCCAATTCACATATTCTGATATTGATGGAGACACAGTTACGGCAACTGAAAAAACTGAGCCGACGAATGGAATTGTTTCAATTTATGGAGATACAATTACTTATCTTCCAAATAAAGATTATTTTGGAAACGATTCTTTTGTTCTCAATTTTAGTGATGGGAATGAAATTGTTGAAAAAAGTGTTTCTGTAACTGTAAATCCAGTTGATGATACACCAATTTTAACAAGCAATTTAGAAGATTTGAGTTTAAATGAAGATTTTGAAGAATTCAGAATTAAGCTGACCTCATCGGATATTGAAAATGATGAAGTCTCATATTTTGCAAAAGTTTCAGATAATTCGATTTTAAATGTTGAGATTGATGGAGATGAAATAAAAGTTTCTTCAGTGGAAAATGCTTTTGGAATTGTTACAGTTGATATCAATGTTACAGAAAATGCGAGTGATAAACTTTCTGACAAAACAAGTTTCCAAATTACTGTAAATTCTGTAAATGATACTCCGACTTTTGAAAGTAATATTTCAGAAATTACAATTTTTGAAGATTATGGAATTTTAAATTATGAAATCAATATTTCTGATATTGATGGTGATGATCTGAATTTAACAATCGAGTTAAATAGTTCTGATATTTTCTCAGTTTCTGAAAGTTGGAAGACTAAGCTTTCTCAAGGCGAATGGACAGATACAAGTTTTGAATTTAATTTAACAACGATTGAAAATGCTCATGGTTCTGTTCTCGCAAAAATAACTGTTTTTGATGGTGAATTAAATAGCTCTGAAACTATTCAATTAAATGTAACTTCAGTTAATGATACTCCAGAAATTGAAATTCCTGAAACTGTTACAACTTTTGAAGATGTGTCAAAAACTATCTCTTTCTCAATTATTGAACTTGATGGCGATGAGGTCAATGCAACAATTACTATGCAAGGGAATCGAGGATTATTAAGAAATAGTTCGTCGAATTTCATCTATTCTCCTTATCCAAATATTAATGGAACGGATTTAGTTGGTGTCAAGTTTGATGATGGAAATGGCGGAGTTGTTGAAAAAAATATCTCTATAATAATTAGAGCAATTGACGATAATCCAACTTTTTCACCTCTTTCAGATATTTCAATCCAAGAAGATTCTGGTGGAACTTCATTTAATCTAGCACTTTCAGATATTGATAGTTCAACAACAAGTCCATCAATTTCAATTGAATCTAGTAATTCTGGATTGGCAAACTTTACACCTTATGGAAAAACTGTTTCAATAACTCCAAATAAAGATCAACACGGAACTTCTTCCGTAAAAGTTACAGCTGTTGTTGGAGGAAAAAGTGTTTCTCAATCTTTCACACTAACTGTTACACCAGTTGATGATGAACCAACATTTAATGCAATTTCTGATCTTACAGTTGATGAAGACTCTGGTGCAAAAACAGTTACGGTAACTCTTGTGGATATTGACTCAGATGTTGCTTCGGCTACATATTCTGTCAGTGGTGGAGGTGATTTTGCTGATATTTCTTCAAGTGGAAACACCATTACTTTAACACCAAAAGAGAATAAATCTGGTGAATCTACAATTTCCGTTAGTGCAATTCTTGATGGTAAAACTGTTTCACAAACTTTTAATTACAAAGTAAATCCAGTTGATGATGAACCAGTTTTAGAAACTTTCTCAAATATTTCTCTTTCAGATACAACAGATTCTAGCACTGTTGGAATATCTCTAGGAGATATTGACTCTGAATTAAGCACAGCTGAATATTCTGTTTCTTCTTCAAATCCTGATTTAGTTGATGTTGTTTTAAATGGAGAGAGTTTAACAATTATTCCAAAAGGTAGGGTTTCTGGAGAAACAACAATTACGATTTCTGCAACTCTTGACGGAAAAACTGTTTCTCAAACTTTCAATTACACAATTAAAAATACAAATACAGCACCAGTTGTTGCGACAATTCCAAATATTGATTTAGAAGTTTCAACAGAAGAGAGAGTTGAAACAGTTTCTATTTCAGCAAGTGATGATATTGAAGTTGTTTCAATTTCTGCAAAATCTAGTAATAGTGCAATCGCTTCAGTTTCTGCTTCTTTTGAAAATTCGCAACTAACAATCTCGATTCCAAAAAATGCAGTTGGTTTGGCAACAATTACAGTTTCAGCAAAAGATAATGATGGTGAAGAGGGAGAAACTTCTTTCAAAATAACAATTAATGCAAATGAATCTCAAGTTTGTCTTGGAGATTCTCTTTCTGACTTAACTTTTGACACTATTCGAGCTTCAAACAGTGAGCAAAGTTATATTAGAAGTGATTTAAATTTAATTACGGCAATTACTTCTTGTACGGAAAAAATTGATGTTAGCTGGACCTCATCAAATGAAGAGATTGTTTCAACAAGTGGAAAAGTAACTATTGATGAAGAGAAAGATTACACTGTTAAACTAATTGCAACTTTAGAGAGTGGTGAATTTGAAACAAGAAAATCTTTCTTAATAACTATTCCAAAAGATGAATTAACTGATGAAATTGCTGTGCAACAAGCTTTTGATAATTTAACTTTCGATTCTATTAAAAATGAAAACTTGAAAAAATCTGAAATCTATTCAAGTTTAAATCTCTACACAAGTGGTGTTTCTGAAACAGAAATTTCATGGAGCAGTTCTAGTGATGCAATCTTTACAGACGGAACAGTTTCAGGTAGCGAAAAAGATGAGGCGATTTCTCTTGTTGCAACAATTACGAAAGGTGAAGAAGTTTTAGAAAAAGTTTTCAGTTTGATTGTAAAAGCAACAGAGCTTTCTGACGATGAGGTTGTTAAAAATGATTTAGCTTGGCTGACATTTGCAAATATTTTAGGAGAAAATCCAAATCAAAATAGTGTAACAACAGCTTTAAATCTACCGACAATTGGTGCCAATGGTTCGGATATTTCTTGGACAAGTTCAAATGAAAAATATATCTCAACTTCTGGTTCTGTTGAAAGAGATACTATTCTTGACAAATATGTGAAACTTGTTGCAACTTTAGAGAGCGGAGATGTTTTAGAAACAAAAACTTTCCTTATGACTGTTTTAAAAGTTGTTGTTGAAAGCAATGAAGATAATTTAACTTTTAATAAAATTGAGACCCTTGAAACAAATGAGAGTAAAAATATAACTCTATTTATGGATTCAATTGCAAGTGGAGATACAATTTCAACAACAGTTTTAATTGATTCTAAAATTTCTGAAAACAGCGAAAGCATTATTTCAGATGAGAGTATTAAAACAACAATTGAAGACAATAAAACTGTAACAACAATTATGTTAAATAGTGATGGAACAACAGAAAGTCGAATTGAAAATGAAAATGGTGTTAGTGAAATTGAATCAGAAATTACAGGTGCGACAACATCCGTTGATGAAAGCGGAACAATTAAAGTTGAAAGTGATACTAAAACAGCCTCTTTAAATAAAGACGGTTCTGTTTATCACACTGTTGGAACAACTATCGCAAAATCAAATTTAACAGGTAGTTCTATTTCTGTAACAGAAGCTGGAATTGAAACAAATTATAAACAAGTTTCCGCAACTGAAAATGGAGAAGAACTTGTTATCGAAGCTTCAGTTTCTACTTCAAATAACTCAACAACAAAAACATCTTTCTCTATGACAAATCTTTCAACTGGAGAAACTTTTGAGCTACAACCAACACTTTCAGATGAAAACAGTTTTTCAGAAGAGACAGAAGTTGAAATTGAAAATAGTGAAGACGGAGTAATTCAAATCAGAATTAAAACAAGTCTATCTGATAATTTGGAGATTAAATAATGAAAAAAATTACTTTGGGGCTTTTTGTCCCTCTTTTAGCATCTTTTATGATTTCTTGTAGTGAAGATGAAAAATCAAACACAGCAGTTGTTCAAACAGATGAACCAAACACAACGGTTGTTGACACAGATGAGCCAAACACAACAGTTGTTGAAACAGACGAACCAAACACAACAGTTGTTGAAACAGACGAACCAAACACAACAGTTGTTGAAACAGACGAGCCAAACACAACAATTAAAACTGAAAACTTAGAAGTTCCATTTTGCGGAAATGGTGTTTTAGTTTTACAATCTGGCGATGAGGTTGTTAAAATTTCAGAAAATCCAGAAGTTGAGATTGTTCATAATCAATATGATGAAAAGACAATTTGTATTATTTCTGGAGAAGTTGAGATTATCCGAGAATAATTTTTGTAGATCAAGTCCCCCAAAAGGGACAGAAATTACAGAATTACTTCAATAGACTTAGAGTCTTCTTCAACTTTTTTGCTTTGTAAAATTCGATCTTCTCTCAATTTTTCAGAGAGTGCTTTGTCAGAAACTGCGAGAATTTGCATTGCTAAATAAGCACTGTTTTTTGCACCAGCTTTTCCAATTGCAACAGTTGCAACAGGCATTCCACCAGGCATTTGAACAGTTGAAAGAAGAGCATCATTACCTTGTAGTGAAGAGGCATCCATTGGAACTCCAATAACTGGTTTTGTAGTTATCGCAGCAACTGCACCTGCAAGATGTGCCGCCATTCCAGCCGCAGCAATAAATACTTTTGCCCCTTTCTCTTCAGCATCTCGAACATATTTCTTTGTTCTATCTGGACTTCGGTGAGCAGAAGAGATAACAATCTCAAACTTTACACCAAATTTTTGAAGAACATCAGAAGCATTTTTCATAACTTCGTAATCAGACTTACTACCCATTAGAATCGATACAAAATCCATCTTAAGCTCCAATTTTTAAAGTATTTTATCTACTTTCTTTTTAAATAGACTTGTAAAATATCAAGTCCTGCAGGTGTCATTCCCTGAATTTGAGAGGCAGATTGTAAATTTGGAGGATTGAATTTCTCAAGTTTCTCAATAATTTCACTTGAGAGTCCAGAAATTGCTCGGAAATTAAAATCTTCAGGAATTTTAGTCTCAAGTAGAGTTTTCATTTTTTCAATTTGCTCTTTTTGCTTGTAAATATAGTTGTAATATTTGCACTCAATAAGAATTTGCTCTTTCAATTCCAAATCTAAATCTTTCCATTCTGGTAGAAGAGCTTCTAAATTTTCGAGAGTGAAACCTTTTCGTCCAATTACTCGCTGGTAAGAAGTTCGGTCTTTAATTTTGTCTTGACCAATTGATTCTAAAAATTGGAGACTTTCTCTGTTTGGAGTCATAAAAGTTTCATGAAGTTCCACCATTTTTTCAGCAATATCTCGGTCAAGTTTTTCAACTCGACTATAAAAATCTTCAGAAATTAGACCCAAGTCAAAACCATATTTTGAGAGTCTCAAATGTGCATTATCTTCACGAAGCAAAAGACGATATTCCGCTCGGCTTGTGAACATTCGATAAGGTTCAATTGTTCCTTTTGTTACTAAATCATCAATCAAAACACCGATATAAGATTCGTCTCGTCGAAAAACAAGAGGTTCTTTTTCATCAATTGAGAGTGAAGCATTTATTCCCGCCATTAAACCTTGTGCTGCAGCCTCTTCATATCCTGTTGTTCCGTTGATTTGTCCCGCAAAATAAAGGTTTTTAATTTTTTTTGTTTGCAAAGAGTGTTTTAATTCAGTCGGATCAATGTAATCATATTCAATCGCATATCCGTATCTTACAATTCTTGCATTTTCCAAACCTCGAACTGAATGAATCATGTCCCGCTGAACATCAGGCGGAAGTGAAGTCGACATTCCATTTATGTAATATTCAGTTGCCTCGATTGTTTGTGGTTCAACAAAAAGGTGATGTCGATCTCGCTCTCGAAAACGATTAATTTTATCTTCAATGCTTGGGCAATATCGAGGACCAACTCCAGCAATTTGTCCAGTGAAAAGCGGTGTACGATAAAAATTTCCCTCAATAATCTGGTGGGTTTCTTCATTTGTGTAAGTTACATAACAAGGCAGTTGCTCTTTTTTCTGAAACTCTTCTCTATCTGTTTGGAAACTAAATGGAATTGCGACCTCATCGCCACCTTGAACTTCCATAACAGAAAAGTCAATTGTTGAAGCATCAAGTCGTGCAGTTGTTCCTGTTTTGAGTCGCCCAACTCTAAAACCTAAATCTTTCAAATTTTCAGCAAGTCCAACAGAAGCAAATTCTCCATATCGTCCCGCATTATGTTTTATCTCTCCAATGTGTGTTACACCATTTAAAAAAGTTCCAGTTGTCAAAATCACTTTTTTTGCAAAATACTCGATTTGCAACTCTGTTTTGACACCTAAAACCTCGCCATTTTCAACAATCAAACTTTCAACAGTATCTTGTGCAAGTTCCAAATTTTCAGTATCCAAAATCACAGTTCTCATGTGAATTGCATATCGATCCATGTCAATTTGTGCACGGCTACCACGAACTGCTGGACCTTTATTCTCATTTAAGATTCTAAACTGTATTCCACACTTATCAGTCGCTTTTCCCATTTCTCCGCCAAGTGCATCCACCTCTTTTACAAGATGTCCTTTTGCTAATCCACCAATCGCAGGATTACAGCTTGTCGCACCAACTCTTTCCGATAGCATAGAAATGAGAAGTGTCTTTTTTCCTAGTCTTGCTGATACAAGTGATGCCTCAATTCCAGCATGACCTCCACCAACAACTATTACATCATATTTCAAATTTTTTCCACTATTTTTACTTAAGTCCAATTTACATTTATCAATAGAATGTGTGGGAGAGACCAACCCGCTATTCCATCGTTCACTTTTTTAGATAAATCTTTGAGAGTGAATTTAAGAACTAATTCTTAATTATATTAAATATTATAAATAATTTTAAAAATCTAGTTAATATCTGAATAGACACAATCTCGACCATTCTCTTTTGCACGATAAAGATTTTTGTCTGCTCGGCTATACATTGCCTCAAAAGTGTCTCCATTTGTAACTTCTGTAACACCGCAACTAACTGTAATTTCACGATCTTTGATAAGTGTTAAATTATCTTTGACAAGATTTCTGATTCGATCAGCAATTGAGAATCCCTGTTTTATTCCAATTCCAGGAAGTAAAATCATAAATTCTTCTCCGCCAACTCTAAATATTTCATCATTTCCTCGAAGATTGTTCTCAACAATTCGACTAAATTTAGAGAGAACCTCATCACCCATTCTATGTCCGTAAGTGTCATTTATAGATTTAAAAAAGTCGATGTCAAGAATGATAAGAGAGAAAATCTTTTTAGTTTGTCGATAATCTTTTAAAGATTCTGTAATTGCATCATTAAAAGCTTTTCTATTTGGCAACTGTGTTAATTCATCAAGGTAAGCTCGTTTTATAATCTCCTGCTCTTTTTTACGAAGTTCTGTATAGTCAGCCATTGTTATAAGGAATTGTTCTCTACTCTTAATATATGCAATAGATGAGTTTATAATTTTCTCTTCACCATTTTTACTAATACAAATTTTCTCAAAATTCTCATATTTTCCATCTCTCATAACAATTTCGCAAATAATCTTGCTCTTATGCAAAAAGTCCTGTTTTGTTAGTGAGAAACAGCTCTGTTGTTCAAGTTCCTCTGGTGTATATCCAAGAAGTTTTAAACATTTACCATTGAATTTAATATAGTTTGTATTTCTGTCAAGAAGTGCTATACACTCAAGAGCTGTATTAAAAATGATTTCAAGCTCTTCATTTTTATGAAGAATTGTTCTTTCAAAACTCTTTTTCTGTGAAATATCTCGCATTGAAGCATAATAAAAAATCTTATTATCTAATCGGATACTTCTTGCTTTCACATGCAAGTCGATTATTTTTCCATCTCGACGAGAAAATTTTGTCTCAAAAGATACAGGTGCATTATCGGAATCTTTCATAAATTCAATTTGTGCTTCAACTGGAATAAACATGTTCAAATCATGAATATTCAGAGATTTGATTTCTTCGTGTTTATATCCAAGAGTTTCCGCAAAAGATGGACTAGATTCAATAATATTTCCAATCATATCAACAATATGGATTCCATCAGTTGCCGACTCAAGAATTGTCTTGTATTTAATTTCTGATTTTGTTTTTTCAGAAACATCGATTGTTGTTCCAACTGAATATATATATTTTCCTCTTTTGTTATAAAAGTGAATTGCTCTCTCTTCTATATGTTTTACTTGACCATTTCTGCTGAAAATTTTATGAGAGGAGAAGAACTCTTTCTTTTCATGAATTGAGCGAATAAAACTTCTATTAAAAGATATTTGGTCTTCATGACTCACATATCTTAAAATTGTGTCAAGTGTAATTTTCTCTTTTTGATTTTCAACTCCAAAAATAGCATAAACTCCCTCACTCCAAATAAACTCACCAGTATTATCGTGATACTCCCAAAAACCAATTTTAGATATTTTTGATGTAATATTCACAAGTTCGTTAAAATGTGCAAGTTCTTCTGTATCTTCATGGTGTCTTGCAAAAATGACTCTAAAAAGATAGATTCCAAACATAAAATATATTAGAATCAGAATCATAGGTATAATATATTTTAATTGGAAATGTTTCTTGAAATCATGAACATACTCTTCTTTTAAAATCGAAACAATATTTACTCCACCGAAAATATTTAAATCAAGCTTCTTTGAAAAAACTCTTGTATTGTCTGAAAAATCTTCTTGACCCAACATCTGAGAATAGTAATCTGGTAAATCTTCAGCAATATGTCGTTTTTCTGTTTTTACATTTCCCCAAGATTTTTCTAGATTATAATGATAAATTGTGTAGCCATTGTTATCAAAAAGAATAGATTTGTAAAAATCACCTTTGTTAAGAGCTTTTTCCAGAATATTTCCAGCAAAATAATTTACAATTAAAATTCCATCAAAGCTATTTTCACTATTCTTAATTGGAAGAACTCCTCGAATTGTTGGCTTGTAAGGTCTCTCAATTTCTCCATGTTCTATATTTAAATCAAATCTAGTGAACCATATTTTCTCAAGCATTGCCTCTTTTTTTGACAAAATAAAGTAGTATCGATTTGATTTATTTTGCAATTTATCTTTTTGAGAAACAATGATTTCTCCATTCACAACATCTATTCTAGATTTTTCAAAACCATTTTTATCAATATATCTTATCTGCATAGTGTTAGGAGTTAAAGAGGCAATATTTACAATGAGATTTGTTAAATCTTTTGTGTTGTTTCGATCTTCTAAATAGTCTAAAAACTCTTTTGAATTTCTCAAAGTGTGTAGAATTTTTTCAGAGTTAAAAATCATTATGTTGATAGATGTTTCAAATTCAGCAATATGGTTTTTTGCACCTTGAATAACAATATCTTCACCTTTGGAAAAAACAATTTTTTCAATAATATAGTGGCTTCCAATAAGAGCAAGGATTGTACTAATTAAAAAAAAAGCAATAAATGTTTTTTTAGTTTATTATCTTTATCAGAATCAAAGCTTTGGAACAACTTTTCCCTTTTTTAACAAATACTAACATATTTGTCTTGCTCATTCTTAGGAGTTGTTTTTAGTTTTGGGATTTCTAAAATTTTCCATTTTTGAGAATCTCCATTTAGATATTTTATCTCTATAATATCGCCAATCTTTACATCTTTTGACTGTTTTGCGACAGTTTTATTTAGAAAGACAACACCATTTTTAAGCATATCTTGAGCGACTGCTCTCCGTTTTGTAATATTTACACTATTTAAAAATTTATCTATTCTCATATTTTTCGTAAGCCTTCATTTAAATTTTTTCCATTTTGGAATTTAACAACACGAACACCCCACTTTTTAAAATCTTTGAAAGTTTCGTAATCATATTTTTTTAGATTTTCAATATAAGTTTCGCTATTTGCAAAATTTCCATTCAGGACTTCACCACTTTCACTATCAACAAGAGAAGCAAAACCAAACGGTGGAGGATTCTCTTCGACCTCATCGCGAACAACAACAGCAATCACTTCACACTTTTTCGCCAAATATCTCAAATCAAGTTTTGTATAAAAGTCAGAAATTATAAAAACTAGGCTCTTCTTTTTCACTTTTTGTAACAGAGTCTCAACGATGAGGTCGGGATTTAATTTTTTTTGTAACGGAGAAAAATTCAGAATTTCATCAACACTCTTTTCAACAGCTCCACTTTTTTTAGACGGTTTCCCGTAAAAATACTCGCGATCCGCAAAAATGTGAGTTGAAAAATTATCCATATTTACAGTTGCCATTTGTCCAAGTGTCGCAACAATTTCCGCAATTGTCTCCTGTTTGAGAACTTTTCCACCAAAATATGTTGAAGCAGAAAGAAGTGGAACAGCAACAACATTTAATTCTCTCTCTTCATTGAAAATTTTAACATGTGGTTTCTGTAATTTTGCGGAAATATTCCAATCAATTTTCCGAATATCATCACCAAATTGGTATTCTCGTAATTCCGTAAAATCGTATCCCTCACCCTTATATTTTGAGAGATGATTTCCCAATTTATCGCCAACAAAAAATTTTCGTGTTTTTAACATAATTCGTTTGCTACTTTTCAACTAAAATTCCTCTCAATTGCTGAATAAAGTTTTCTGTTGCATTTTCAATTTTAATTCCCATCTCGCTATATCCAAAAGATTCCTTTTCATATATTCTATAAAAATTATCTATTTTTGAATTCAAATCAGCAAAATCTACTGGAAATTCAGAAACTAAAATTGACTTTTCCCCCAAAAGGGGATCATCTGTAAGAATTGGTGCATTTCTACTACTTGTAAGATTTTCAGAAAACTCTTTTTCTAAAATCTTTGCTAAAAGTGGAGAATGACAATCCACAATAACTTTTTTATCCAAGCTCAATAACTCCAAAAAGATTTAGTACAAAAAAGAGAATTGCAATCGGTGTAATAACTCGAATTGAGAATAGCCAAATTGAGAAAAGTGTCCCACCTAACTCTTCTCGCAATTCACTTAAATGATCTCTCATTCCATAACCAACTGTTAAAGCAATAATAATTACAAAAGTTGGAATTAAAACCATATCGCTAGATTTTTCCAAAATATCAAAAATTGGAGTGCCAAAAATTGAGAAAACTTCTCCCCAACTTCCTGAATATGAGAGAATAGCAATTATTCCGAGGAAATAGTAAATTCCGCCCATAATAAAAGTCGCTTTTATTCTTGAAACATTTAAACGATTTTCCATATATAAAACGGCTGGTTCAACAAGCGAAACCGATGAGGTCAAACCTGCCATAAGTAGAGAAAATAGAAAAATCAGTGAAATATAAACTCCAATTTCGCCCATTTGACTAAAAATAAATGGAAGTGAAATAAAAGCTAGTCCAACACCTTTAGCGGGTTCTTCACCAAATTGAAAAAGAAAAGTAAAAATTATAAGACCTGCAACAAGTGCAATAAATGTATCAAAAAATACAATCGTCATAGCTGATTTAACAATTTTCCCACTCTTTGGCATTGAAGCTGAATAAGTCATAATTGCCCCCATCCCTAACGAAACTGTGAAAAACGAGTGTCCAATTGCACGAACAACTGCTTCTGAATTTAATTTATCAAAGTTGAATGAGAAAAGAAAATCGAATGATTGAGAAAAAGCTTCAAAACTCATGGAGTAAAAAAGCAGAGAAACAAGAGTCAAAATAAGAAGCGGAATTAAAATATTATTTAAAAGTTCAATTCCTTTTTTAATCCCACCATTTACAAAATGTAAAACTGTTAGAGTTGCAAAAGTATGAAATCCAATTTGTAAAACCACCTCATCGCGGAGCATTGTATTAAAATATTTCTCTGCTTCGCCAATTGAATTCGGCAAACCATTAAAAGCCGACCAAATATAATATAAAATCCAACCAATAACAACAGAGTAAAATGACATAATAATTAGTCCATTAAAACTAAGAAACCCTGCATATTTTAAAGACGGAATTTTATTCTCATTTCCAACTTTCTCAAAAACTGTTACAGAATCGCTATCTCCATGTTTTCCTAGGAAAATCTCGGCAATTAACATCGACATTCCAATTAAAAAAATTGTTACCAAATAAACAAGAACAAAAGCACCTCCACCATACTCTCCTGTCATGTATGGAAATTTCCATATATTTCCCAATCCAACAGCACTACCAACTGTTGCTAGAATAAATCCAATTCTAGTAAATTTAACTTTATCCATAAATAAACCCTTTTCTACTATTTTCCTTGATTCTATCAAAGGTAAAATTTTGTAAATTTAGAAACCTTAAAAAAATATATTTTTAAACTTCTTAAAAATAATTTTATGTATAATAAAGATTATTTCATCTAATATAATATAAAGGTATCTTTTGGATAACGAAACAGCAAAAAGGATTCAAAATAATCCTAAGTTTCAAGAGCTTGTTCAAAAACGAAGCTCGTTCGCTTGGCTACTCGCAATTGTAATGCTAATCATTTACTACTCATTTATTATGACAATTGCATTTTCCCCTGAAACTCTTGGAAGTTCTCTTTCTGGCGGAGTTATGACAATTGGTATTCCAATCGGAATCGCAATTATTTTTATCGCATTTGCCTTAACAGGTATTTATACAAGTCGTGCAAACAGTGAGTTTGACAGACTTACAAATGACATTAAAGAGGAAATTAGACATGGGTAAGATTTTATTAGTTTCTCTCTTTTTTATATCTTCACTCTTTGCAGGTGGTGCAATTGAAGGTGAAGTAACAAAATCTGATCTAAATATCTCTGCAATTGTTATGTTCCTAATTTTTGTTCTAGCAACTCTCGGTATTACATATTGGGCTTCTCAAAGAACAAAAAGTGCAAAAGATTTCTATACAGCTGGTGGAGGAATCACAGGTTTTCAAAACGGCTTAGCAATTGCGGGAGACTATATGTCTGCGGCTTCTTTCCTAGGAATTTCTGGACTTGTCTATCTTAAAGGTTACGATGGTCTAATTTATTCAATCGGTTTTCTCGTCGGTTGGCCTATTATTCTTTTCCTAATTGCTGAACAACTACGAAATCTTGGAAAATACACTTTTGCAGATGTTGCATCTTATAGACTTCGACAAGCTCCAATAAGAACTCTTGCTGCATTTGGATCAATCGCAACTGTAACACTCTACCTCATCGCCCAAATGGTTGGTTCTGGAAAATTAATTCAGCTTCTTTTTGGTCTAAATTATGAAGTAGCAGTTGTTCTTGTTGGTGTTCTTATGATTCTCTATGTAACAATTGGAGGAATGTTAGCAACAACTTGGGTTCAAATTATTAAAGCATTTCTACTTCTTTCAGGTGCTACTTTCATGGCAATTGCAGTTATGGCACATTACGGTTTCTCATTTGAGTCGCTATTCTCCGCAGCGGTTGAAGCAAAAGGAACTGAAAGTATTATGTCTCCAGGTGGATTAGTTTCTGATCCAGTTTCTGCAATTTCACTCGGTATCGCTCTTATGTTTGGAACAGCAGGATTACCACATATTTTGATGAGGTTCTTCACAGTTTCTGATGCAAAAGAGGCTAGAAAATCTGTTTTCTATGCAACTGGTTTTATTGGATATTTCTATATCTTGACTTTCATTATCGGTTTCGGTGCAATCGTTCTTGTTTCAACAAATCCTGCTTATATTGACGGCGAAACTTTAATCGGTGGAAATAATATGGCAGCAATTCACCTCTCTCATGCAGTTGGTGGAGATATTTTCCTTGGTTTCATTTCAGCGGTAGCATTTGCAACAATTCTTGCTGTTGTTTCTGGTCTAACTCTTGCTGGTGCTTCTGCGGTTTCTCACGACCTTTATGCTTCAGTTATTAAAGGCGGAAAAGCTGACGAGATGGCTGAAATGAGAGTTTCTAAAATTGCAACTATTATTTTAGGAATTGTGGCAATTCTTCTAGGAATTATTTTTGAAAAACAGAATATCGCATTTATGGTTGGACTCGCTTTTGCAATTGCGGCTAGTGCAAACTTCCCTGTTCTTTTCCTCTCAATGTTCTGGAGCAAATTAACAACTCGAGGTGCGGTGATTGGTGGAACTCTTGGTTTAGCTACGGCTATTGTTCTTGTTATTCTTGGACCAATTGTTTGGGTTCAAATTCTTGGAAATGCTGAAGCAATTTTCCCTTACAAATATCCTGCTCTATTCTCTGTTACTGTATCTTTTGTTGGAATTTGGTTCTTCTCAATCACTGATAAAAGTAGAAATGGTGAAGAAGAGAAAGAGAAGTTTCATGCTCAATATGTTCGGTCTCAAACTGGAATCGGTGCAGAAGGTGCTGTTGATCACTAGGCTTTAGAATTTGTCGGATTTTTTTCCGACAAACCTAAAATATTCAAACGAATAGTTGGGGGGATTTTTTTAAAACTCTTCTACGATTCGTCCATTCAAATCTTGAACTGGTCGATAATTATCTGGGAAAATTGCTCTCAAAGAATCGATCTGCTTTTGCGAAAGTTCTAATTTCTCTTTCATAACAAACCACTCAACTTCTTCAGAACATGGCGGAGTCGTCAAAGAACCTTGAAAATGGTAGTAACTTTTTAAGTTTTTAGGCAAAATATGAGAGAATTCAACATCTTTCAAAAGAACATGTGTGTCAAGTTTGTCTAAATGAGTTGAAGTCCAAAATTTATCAACTTCAGGATTCTCTTTTCCAATTTTATAGAAAACTGCAACAACTGCTAAATCTCCATCATAAGATTGATGAACAAAGTGAAGAACCATATCTGACTGTTCGCCATTAATTGTTGATTCACTGTGAGTATGGAGGTGAAACTGAATAAGTGCATACTCAATACCATCAACAGTAATATAGGCATTGTTGTAACTTTCGTGGAAATGAGGCACAGCTTTAATCGTATGTCCATTATTTAAGACATTAAAATCTGCCAATTTGTCATAATCAAAAAATTTGAGTCTATGATCTTTTGCTTTGACAACGTCTTTTGTAACGATATTAATGGGGCTTTGATGCTTTCCAGCCGTGCAGATTTTAGAGAGTTTTCCCCAATTTTCTGGTGCCATCTCACCATGATAACCCCAGTTTATGTGGCTACTATGATCTGCAGTTGAAGCAAAAAGGGAAGCTGTTGCAAATGAAGACAACAAAATGGACTTAAAATTCAAACTTTCATTCCTTATGTAAATATTTTAATAAATACTAGCGAAAAATATTTTAATTTATTTTTAATAATTTACTGAAATTTTTGCTGGATTGCACTTTTAATTTCAGAATCAAGTTGAAAGACCTCATCGATAGATTTTGGTTTTCTATTTTCAAAATTATCAAAACAGTCTAAAATTCCACTGCTCATTTCTCCAAAAGAGATTCTGTTTTCTAAAAACATTTTGACGAAAAAGTCGTTTGCAGAATTTAATATTGCACCTTTTTCAGGATTTTTTAAAAGTTCATCTTTCAAGTTCCAAAGTGGATATCGCTCTTTTGAAATTTCTGAAAAATGGAAAGTCCCCATTTTTAAAAGATTTACAGGTTTTAAAATCTCTTTTTCAATTTTTCCAAAAAGTGCATAGGCGATTGGAAGTTTCATGTCTGTTCCTGAAATATGTGCGGTTGTGCTACCGTCGGCAAACTCAATCATTCCGTGAAATATAGATTTTTTCTCAATCATTGCATCAATATTTTTTGTGCCGAAAAGCCAGTGAGCCTCTAAAACTTCAAAAAGTTTATTCACCATTGAAGCAGAATCGACTGTTATTTTTTTTCCCATTTTCCAATTTGGGTGATTTAATGCTTCCGATGAGGTCGCATTTTGAATTTTAGAAATTTCCCAATCTCGAAAAGCTCCGCCACTTGCTGTCAAAATCATTTTAGAAATTTTTCTATTATTTAAAAGATACCAAAGTGCAAAATGTTCGCTGTCAATTGGTGCTATTTTTGATGTGTCGATAAATTTTCCCGCATTTACAAGCGACTCTTTATTTGCAAGTGCTAATTTTTTTCCTAATTCCAAAGTTTTTAAAGTCGGTTTTAGTCCAGAAAATCCAACAAGTGCATTTACAACAACTTCGCTTTTTGCTTCTTCAATCGCTCTTAAAATTCCATTTTCACCAAAATAGACTCTTTCGTGATTTACTTTTTTTACAAATTCTTCTTTTCCTACAACTACTATTTTTGGAGAAAATTCCGCAATCTGTTTATTTAATAACTCTACATTTTGAAAAGTTGTTAAAACTTCTACTTTTTGTTCGTAATCTTTTGCAATTAGTAAAGTGTTTTTACCAATCGAACCAGTTGAACCTAATATAATCATAAGTTAAAAACTCCGTTTTATGGAAATCTCCCGCAAAAGGGGAGAAAGAAAAGTTTGAGATTTTACTCTCCAGTTACAGAATTTTGTAACTCTTCAGTTTTTTCAGAAATCTGTTTTGAAACTTCGCTATCAACAGCTTTTTCAAAAGTATCTTTTGCTGAATCAAGACCTTTATCGATTCCTTCACCAACACTAGTGCCTAAATCTTGTAAATCTTTAGAAATGCCTTCAATTCCTGTTTTCTCTTCAACTTTATTTGCAACAGCAGTAAAGTCAGCATTAACAATAAATGCTCCCATTTCCGAAAAAGTTGGAACAAAAACAGAATTTTCAGTAAATTCTTTTGTCGATTCTTGAAGTGCCTTGATACTAACAAGTGCATGAATCATAACTGCCAAAATCATCGCAATTTTTAAACCTGCAAAAGCAAATCCAAAAATTTTGTCGAAAATCCCTAATCCACTTGCACTCATAATTCGAGAAAGAACATTTCCCAAAATATTCATTCCAAGCCAAAAAAGAATTAGAGTTGCAAGAAAACCTGTTACGGTAATTACCGATGGATTTTCAAGATGTAGCCAATTGTCATTTATATACATTCCCGCATCGTGACCAATTCTAGTTCCGAGAAAAACCCCTCCTAGAATTCCAATAAGTCCAAAAAGCTCTTTAAAAAGTCCGTTGAAAAGTCCCTTTAATCCAAGCAAAAGAACAATTCCAGCAAGAACTAAGTCGATTGTTGTTAAATTTTCCAATTTCTACTCTTTTGCCTCAAATTGAACAGAATCTTCTTCTTGATTTGATTCTGTTTCTTCTGCTCTCTCTTCTCGTCTTTTATTTTTGATAAGTTCTACTTTATTTTTTGCGACCTCTTCTTTCTCTTCAGCTATTAGCTTCTCCTCTTCAGCTTGAGAATCTCGTAGCATTTTGTCAAGTAGGTTAAACATACTATCACTAGCTTTTTCAACCTCTTTAAATACTGCAATAATATGTTTTCGTTGATCAACTGTGAGTTGAACACCTTTAACTTCTGACTGTTTAACAATATTAAGAGCTTCGTGAATATTATCGTGGAAAATTTTATGCGGATTGATGATAAGTTTGTAAGCATCGAGGTGTCCAAATCTGTTTTGTCCCTCTGTTGAATACCATTGACCGAGTCGGCAACTGCTGTGATCCTCAAAGTGAGTGTGAGTATTTCGCTCAACAATATTATCGAATGCACTTCTTTTGAATAAGAGGTGATCAATTTTTGCAAGAAGAACAAATGTTTTGTTTTCCATTTTTATTGTTTCACTAAGAATACTATTTGTCTTTTTGTCAAAGAAGAGAAGTTCATTTTTGAATTTATCAATTTCAACAGCAGAGAATTCAGCAATTTCAGTCATTCTTTCGGAAGCATTTTGCATTCGAGTTGTCTCTTGTTGCAGAGTTTGAATCGAAATAGAGATTTCTTGAGTCGCTTTTTGAGTTTTTTCAGCAAGTTTTCGTACCTCATCGGCAACAACTGCAAATCCTCGACCATGCTCACCAGCTCGTGCAGCTTCAACAGCAGCGTTTAGTGCAAGTAAGTTTGTTTGCTCTGCAACATCTTTGATTAGTTTGACAACAGAATCAATATCAACCGCTTTTTGAACAAGTGAAACAACAGTTTGATCATTCTCTTGAATATAACCGATGAGGTCATTTAAATCGCCAGAAATATGCTCAATAACTTTTCTGTTTTCCGCACTCTGTTCTGCCATATTTTCAGAATCTTTTCCAAGAAGTGAAATCTCGTGAGTTGTCTCAGCAAGTTGCCCCTGAATAGTTGTAAAGTTTTCAATAAATTTTGTTCCACCGCTTGAAACATCACTTAAATCATTTACAAATTTATTCTCAAGTTCATCGGCATATTCTCGTTCCATTGATTCAACTGAACGGTTAATAAAAATACCTGACCGAGTAAGTGCAGTATTTAAACCTGTTGTTTGAACTTTTCGAAAGAAAACCTGTTTTCCTGCATAATCCACAGAAGTATTGATCTCTCGAATAAAACTTTCAATTTGATCAAGAAAATTATTTACATTCCAAGCTAGATTTCCAATTGGTCCAGGAAGCTTCTCACCAGTATCTCTAACCTCAAAATTCCCTCGAACTGCTTCTTCAAGTGTTCTTGAAGTTTCGTTAATAATAGTTTGCTCTTTTTTAATGTAGTAGAAACCACCAAATGCAATTAGAATATTTAGTGAGTTAAATAGGAAAAACAGTGGTTCAAACCCCTGTGTCAAATATACTGTAATTGCTCCAATTATTACAACAATAATATGTGCATAATTTATTTTAGTTGTGTTGGATGCTGTAGACAAACTCATCGTATTCTATTCCTTTCTCTTTTAAAATTTCTGCTAAAACTTGCTCACTCTGTCGAATTCCACCAACAATCTCGTTTTTTCGTAGAGTGTCATATAGTGGCTCGATAACTTTGAGTGCATTCGTAGAGGCTCTTCTTCGAGTTGAGTGAAAACCAATAATCTGGTTATTTACATCAAAAGATGGAGTAACATTTGCAAAAACCCAGTAGAAACCACCGTCTTTTGCAATATTTTTTACAAAAGCATTAATCTCACGACCTGCTTTTAGCTCTTTCCAAAGAAGTTTAAAAATTAATTTAGGCATTTTTGGATGTCTAGTCATACTGTGAGGCATTCCCAAAAGTTCTGATTGACTATAACCTGAAATCTTAACAAATTTCTCATTTGCATAGGTTATAAATCCTTTTGTATCTGTTTTGGAAACTAGAATCTCACCTTGACTAAAACTATATTCCTTATCGATAGCCTTTGGTTTTCTAAACTTCTCTTTCTTTTTTAGACCAAGTAGTTCCATTTGGTAAGTAAGCCTTTTTTATATTTTATAGACAAGCCCCTAAAATTAACAATATTTAGAAACTTTACCCTCTAAAATATTTGAGAGTCTATTTTGTTCTAGCGATTCTACTAAAACCTAGTCTAAATTATATAGCATTTTTTCTATTGTTTGCTTTAAAAGTAATTCTAATAGAATAATTTTTTTAAATTTTAAAATCAATCTTTTCCTGAATTCTCTTCGTAATGCAACTCTAGACCGCTAGATGTCATCATAAATCCTTGCAAATCAATTTTTCCATCATGTATTTCTAAATGATGTTTTTTACAAAGAGGAACAAGATTGTGTTTGTGATTTTTAGAAAAATGTCCAATAAAACCAGCTTTTGCTAATTTTTTTCCAGAAATATGATGAACATCATCAACAGCTTCACCACAAATAATACATTTCGTTAAATATAGATTTTTATTATAACGACTTTTTCGCTTTTTTAAAAGAAGTTCAACATCTGAAAACTCTTCTGAAATTTTTTTACGAATGCTATTTGCTGTTTTTAAAAAAGTTTCGTCCATGTGAAGCGAACGAGCAAACTCAAGACCATAAACAGAACTACCGCTACCAACAGCCAATTTTCTGTTAAAAATTAGTTTGTCTCTCTCTTCATCATACTCAACAGCAAGATGTAAGTTTATAACACTTTTTAAATTTTGAACCTCATCGACATCATCAAGTTGATGCAGGTGAGTTGCAAAAATAAAGAGCGATTCTTTATCAACAAGTCGTAAAATTGCACTTGAAACAATTGAGACTCCTGAAAGTGTTTCTGTTCCATGAGAAATTTCATCTCCGAGAACAATTGAGTTTTTACCCGTTCGATTGAAAATATTTTTAAGCTCCATCATCTCAACAGCAAAACTTGAAAGCCCTTTTGCCAAATTATCTTTTGCGACAATTCGAGTGAAAAGCGAATTAAAAAGTGAAATTCTCATCTTTTTAGCGGGAACAAAAAAACCAGCTTGAGAGAGAATAATAGCGATTCCGACACTTTTCATAAGTGAAGATTTTCCTGAACTATTTATTCCGTAAAGAAGAACACCATCAATCTGCTTCTCTTCAGTCGCATCTAAAATATCTTTATTAAAATCTTCCCAATCGGCAAAAGTCTCTTTTGAACCTAAAAAAATATCATTTGGAACATAAATTCCGTTTTCTTCCCGTTCTTCAATTAGAGGATGCCTCAAATCTTGAATTTGCAAAAAACGATCACCAAGAATCAATTCAGGTTTGCAATAGTTTCTATTTTTTGAGAGTTTTCCAGTTGAAACTGCAACATCAATTTTTGAGAGAAACTCAACAATTTTTTCAAGAATTAGAGTGTGATTTTTCTCAATTTCAACTAATCTTGTTCGGAATTCCTCTTTTACAAGTGAAATCAATTTTGTTTTTGAACTTGATATTTTTTCAGAAATTTGATCGATGAGGTCAGAAGTGATTTTTACACTATTCGAGAGTTTTTTAACTTTAAAATCTCTAAAAAAATGCTCTTCATTTCCAAGAATAATTTTTTCATCAAGAAACTCATTTTCAATCAAATTAAATCGATTTCGAGTAAGTGAAATATAGTGTCCCTCTTTTTCAAGAACTCCGAGAGAAACCATATCTTTTTCACTTCGGTTTGCTTTTCCCTCTAAAAGTTTATAAATTTTTTCAACAATAAAATTGAGAGAAGAGAAGTAGCCTTCAATATCTTTTTCGACTCGATCAATTTCTCGACTAACTCCACTCAAAAAGATGTTTTCAGCAATTTGATCAAAATTATATTTTGCACATTTTTCCAAATCAAAATTCTTTTCAATTTCATCAGTCAAGCTTTCAATTTCAGTTTCGGAAAAATTGAAATTTGCAATCAGGTTTTTTTTGACAATTTTGACAATTTCATCAGTTGAATTTAGAGAAGATTGAAGATAAGCGATTTCCATTGGATGAAGTTTTTGTAATTTTATCCGCCGACTAATCCGCTCTAAATCGTAGATTTTTTTTAGAAAAGAGTCAATTTCTGTCAAGTGTGGATTTACTCTATCTACTAAATTGAATCTTTCATCAAGAATATTTTTATCAAAAATTGGATTTAAAAGTCGTGTTTTTAATAGTCGTTTTCCCATCGCAGTTGAAGTGTTGTCGATGAGGTTCAAAACAGTTCTTTCGCCTAAGTTTGAATAAACTCCAAGTTGCTCAATCGCATTGTTTCCAAGATATAAATAATTTCGATTTTCAAGAAGTTTTGGACGATTTATCTTTTCAATTATTTTGTAATCGTGTTGGTAAATAAACTCGATGAGAATTGCAAGTGATTCTGAAGCAAGTGGAACTCGTTCTAAATTCAACTCTTCAATTGGAGAGAGAAAAGAGTCTGTTTGAAAAATCTTTTGAAAGAGTTGATTTTGAAATTCAACTTTTATCTTTTTTGAATGAACTGAAAAGTGATAATTTCGTTTCACTTCTAAGTATTCTAAGATTTTATGTTGATTTACAAACTTGCTTGAAAAGTTGAGAACAATCTCGGAAGTTTTGTAAATATGTAAAAGGTTAAAAACCTCATCAAGTGCAAAATTTGGATCTTCTGCTGTTCCATAAATTTCAGAAACATATGAAATTCCTGTTGAAACATCAATTGCCGAATATCCAATTGAGTAGATATTTTGATGAACATCAACTGTTAAAGCGATAATGAAATTTTCCGAACTATCTGCGATATAGTCAAAGTTTGTCCCTGGGGAAATGACTTGATGTAAATATCGTGTAATTTTGGGGGGTTCGCCTTTCTGCCGAATCAGAACAATCGTATATTTCTTTTCCTGAATCAGTCGATTTAAATGTCTCTCAAAAGCAACTGTTGGAACTCCTGCCATAAATGGATTTTTTATAGAACTTGGATTTGGATCGCTCTTGTTTTTTCTAGTCAGTTGAATATTCAACATCTCCGCAACTTCTTTTGCTTTTCCAAGTTTTATATGTTCGCTATCAACTCCATAAATCTCAAAAAAACTCCCAAGCTCTAAAAAAATTAAAACATTTTCACCATGTTTCTCTTCAAAAACCTCTTGCAACTCAAAATATGTATCAGTTAAAAGTCTTTTCTTATCCGCCAATTTTCTATTTATCTGCTCTGTTGTCATCAATAATTTGCGACGGAGACCTCGCCATTTATGGCGGGGAGGAAGTCGCCTCTCCTTTTTTTGACATTTAGATAATGTTTGCATTTAATAAAAATTGAAAACTATGATTTTAACCCAAAAAAATAGACTAAAGCTTAGCTCTAAAAAATTTGAAATTATTAAGCAATTATATTTCTATTCTGCAAGATTATACAATGTTGATCTTTACAGTGTTCGGCAATATTATTTTAATAATAACAATATTTACCTGTAGAATTTGATCATAAAATTATTAATTTAAATCGTAGTATTATGCTTTAAAAAAATTTTAGGATCAGGATTTACATTGGTGATAACTGAAAAAATACAAAAAATTCTTAAACGAGGATATTTAAAAGAGAAGTTAATTGAAGAACAATTTAGAAATTTTGAAAGTTCATTAGAAATTTTAAAAAGTTCTCTAAAAAATGAAGAGACTGAAGAATTCAACAAAAATCTTGTTTCTGAATTTTTGAAAAGTTTTAAATATGAGACAAATACAAAAGGTAGAGTAGATTTAGCAATTTACAAAAATGAGATTCCAGAAGTTCTAGTTGAATTTAAATCTTTAAAAAATATTGTTGAAATGCCGACAAAAGAGAACTTTAACAAAAAAGCAATTCACGAATTAGTTCTTTATTATTTGAGAGAGAAAATCAAGTTTAAAAATCTCAATGTCAGAAACCTCATCGTTACAAATGGAGTTGAGTGGTTTGTAATTGATGCAGTTGAATTTGAAAAAATTGCAAAACCTTTTGAAAGACTTTACATAGATTTTGAAATAGATAAAAAATTAGGAATTACAAAGAATGATGATTTTTACAAAATTATTTCTCAAAAAATAGATTTAGAAAATTTAAAAGTTGTTCATTTCTCTTTAAACGAAGAACATGATTCTAAAGATTTACAAAACATTTATAAGTTACTTTCACCTGAACATCTTTTAAAAGAGTTTGGTCGGGAAGATGCAAACTCTTTAAATCGTGATTTTTATCTTGAGCTTCTCTATATTTTAGGACTTGAAGAGACTGGTGGAAAGAAAAAACTTATTACCCGAAAAAAGAGACAGAGTCGGGGTTCTATTTTAGAAATTACAATTTTGAAGTTAGAAACAGAATTTAAGATTTTTGACAAAGAGAGACTTTTTGAAATTGCATTAGAGTTAAATATAACTTGGTTGAATAGAATTCTCTTTTTAAAACTTCTTGAGGGACGACTTGTAAGTATTAGGGATTTTCCAAAATTTTTGACTCCAGAAACTATTAATAATTTTGGAAAGTTGAACACTCTATTTTTCGAGGTTTTAGCATTTAAAGAGGAGGAGAGATTTTCATTTAAGGAAATTCCATATTTGAATAGTTCGCTTTTTGAGACAACAGAACTTGAAAGAAAATATTTAAGAATCTCAAATCTAAATGATGATTTGGAAATAAAATCATTTCGAGGAAAAGAGAAAATTGGAACTTTAAAATATCTATTGAATTTTCTCAATTCTTACAATTTTGGTGATGATAATTCTGAATTTAAAAAGAGAGATTTAATAAATAGTGCCGTTTTAGGATTGATTTTTGAGAAGTTAAACGGATACAAAGATGGTAGCTTTTTCACTCCTGCATTTGTAACAATGTATATGACTCGGGAGACAATTCAGAAAAGAGTTGTTGAAAGATTCAATTCACATTTTAATTGGAACTGCAAGAATTTAGAAGAAATTTACAATCAAAATTACAAAATTCCTGAAGCAAATGAGATTTTAAATTCAATTACAATTGTTGATCCAGCAGTTGGAAGTGGGCATTTTCTGGTTTCAGCACTGAATGAGTTGATTTATATCAAATCCAAATTAGGGGTTTTGGCAGACGAAAATGGAAAACGGTTAAAAAATATTTCAGTTGATATTGAAAATGATGAACTATATATTCTTGATGAAGATGGTGAAGAGTTTCGTTATTTTGTGAAAAATGGAAAGGTTGCCGATGAGGTCAAGAGAATTCAGAAAACAATTTTCCGTGAAAAATTACAGATAATTGAGAATCAGCTTTTTGGAGTTGATATAAATAGGAACTCTGTAAATATTGCTCGTTTGCGACTTTGGACTGAACTTTTAAAAGAGAGTTACTACGAAAATGAGAAACTTGTAACACTTCCAAATATCGATATAAATGTGAAAGTCGGAAACTCCCTTATCTCAAAATATGATTTAGATACAAAATTAGAAATTGGAAATTACAAAGAGATTGTCAATTCTTACAAAAGTGGAAAAGCTCAAAAAAAGGAAATTGAGAATTTGCAAAATGAGTTTCGTTCAGAGTTGAGAAATTTGCTGTCTGAAACTTTAGAGTTAAAAAAGCTTTTAAAAGAGTATGTTTCAAATTATGGAATTAAGGAATTGAACAAAGATTTAGTTTGGGAAGTTGTCCAATTTATGGAGAATTTGAGAGGAAACGAGCTTTTAAAGATGTTTTCAGAAGATGAAATTGAAGAGAAACGAAAGCAGGATTTAAAACCGATTTTAGAGTTACAAGAGAAGATTGAGTTTATTGAACATGGTGAAATGTATCGGAATGCTTTTGAGTGGAGATTTGAGTTTCCAGAGAGTTTAAATGAGAGTGGTGATTTTATCGGTTTTGATGTTGTGATTGGAAATCCACCTTATGGAATTAAGCCGACAAAAGATGAAAAAACTCTATTTTTGGAAAAATATATAAGTGCAAAAACGGACAAAAAATTCAAAGGTTCGGTAGATAGCTATTCGCTTTTTATTGAAAGAGGTTTGAAAATTTCAAAAGGGTATGTGAATTTTATTGTTCCTCTCGCTGTAACAAGTAGCGATTCCGTTTCTCAACTTCACAACTTGATTTATCAAAATTGTGAAAAAATGAAAGTCTCAAGTTATTCAAACCGTCCGACCAAAGTTTTTGACGAAGCAGACCAACGAGTTGCAATTTTAGAAGTTCAGAATAATAAAAAAAATACAAAAGAGATTTTGACAACAACTCTAAATATGCGAAAAGCTGAAACAGAGGGAAAAGTGATGATGAAAAATCTCAGTTTTGTTGAATCTTCTCAATTCCGAAAATATGGACGAATTCCAAAAGTTGGTGAAGAGATTGAGATAGATATTTTGACAAAACTTTTTGGATTACCAAAAACTCTAAAAGATTACTATTTAGAAAATGGAGAGCCTGTTTTCTATCGAACTTCTGGAGGTAGATATTTCCATGTAATTACAAACTTTTCAACTGGTTCAAGTGCTGAAAATAGTATTAAAGTATCTTTAACATATAGAGATTTAGTAGGAGCAATTTTAAGTAGCTCTCTCTATTATTGGTTTTACTCTGTCTATTCTGATCATTTAAATCAAAAAACTTCCGACCTAGCAGATTTTCCTGTTGATTTAGAGACTTTTTCAGAAAATCAAATTTCAGAGATTTCAGAAATCTATAAAAAATATATGGTTGAACTTCAAGAAAATAGTTATGTTGAGGGTGGATTTCGAAGATATATCGCAAGAAAATCTAAACCTCTTCTTGACCAAATAGATTTGGCAATCTATAAAAACTTTGGTTTAAGTAGCGATGAGGTCAATTTTTTGATAAATTTCAGCAAAGAATTCAGAGTTTAAAGTGAAAATTTAAGAATTTGGAAAAAATTTGATTTCACCAAAAAATCAACTCGAATCTCAACCACACTATTTTGAAAGTAAATTTTCTGAACTTTTGAAACTTTTGGAAATCTGACACGGAAAAGTTTTAAACTTTGTTAAAATTTAATAAAAGAGAATTCTGATTTGAATCTAAATAATCCACAACTTTTATATCCCCGTCTTTCGCCTCTTTTAAAATGGGCGGGAGGTAAAGAGCGAGAGCTGAAATATATTTTGCCAGAAATTCCAGAATTCAAAAGATATTTTGAACCATTTGTTGGTGGCGGAGCTGTATATTTTGCAGTAAATTCTAGTCAATATTTTTTAAATGACAAATCGCATGAACTAATTGAGCTTTATAAAAGTGTTAAAACAAGTGATAAATTTTTTTTCGATGAGGTCTCAAAAATTTCTGAAAATTGGAAAAATATTGAAAATAGAATTTCTGAAAATAGAGATGATTTTTTAGCAAAATATAAAAGTGGCTTCTCATTTCCTGAAATTTCTAAAAAAATAGAACGAGTGAGAAAACTTGAATTAAAAAATGGGGAACTTGTTGAAAAAGATATTTTAGATAACATCGAGTCTGCATTTAAAGCAAAGTATTACACAGAATTAAGAGGTCTCTATAATTCAAATCCAACTCCTGCAATCTTCTTTTTTATTCGCAATTTCGCATATAGCGGAATGTTTCGTTATAACAAAGATGGAGAATTCAATGTTCCATATGGTGGAATTGGATACAACAAAAAAGATTTAAGAAATAAATTAGAGTATTTTAAAGATGAAAAACTTTTAGAACATTTGGCAAAAACAGAAATTGAAAATTTAGATTTTGAAGATTTTTTTCAAAAATGGAAACCAGAAAAAGATGATTTTATCTTTCTTGATCCTCCATACGATTCTGAATTTAGCACTTATGCAAAAAATGAATTTATCCAAAACGATCATGTTCGACTTCGAGATTTTTTAGCAAAAACTTCAGCAAAATGGCTCATGGTAATTTCAGAAACAGAATTTATTTCAGAGCTTTATAAAGATTTCCATATTTCTGATTTTAAAAAGGAGTATCAAGTTAGTTTTAAAAATCGGAACAATAAAAAAGCAAATCATCTAATTATTAAAAATTATGTTTGATTTCCCCGAAATCAATTTAATTTTTGCCCAAAACAAAACTTATTAAAAATTAAAAGCTAATTGTTTTAGGGTACTATTTTTTAAGAAATATTATCTTAGAAAATATATTTAATATTAATAATTAATACTTATTTAAATCTTAATATTTTTTATCATTAGTTTTTTATCATTAGTTTTTTATCATTTCAGCAACTGTATTTAATTATCAAAAAAATTAAATACAGTATATATTTCAAAGGATTTAGTCAAAATGCTTTTTCGACTACCTAAACTACTTCTGTTACCCTTATATTTCAGATGAACTCCATGCTGGAATGTCACTTCATAGAGGAAGAACAAGTTACTATGCACTAGGACCTCAAATGCTAGTTGACATACTCCCCATAGCTAAAGCTAGGGGATTCTGTTTCATCGAGAAAAGCCTAAAAAAATAGGTCTTACTTCCTCTCCACAAGAGGTAAAAAAACAACAAAGCAAAATGTTTCAATGGTTGGTTCAACAAGGGCAGGAGAATGTTTCAATTGCAAGAAACCTACTTATTATATGAGAGTTCATAAATTTAATTCAAAAGAATGGATGCCTTGGGACTTATTAGATGTTGGTTCGATTAGTTCTATTTAGGATATAAATTTTAATTCCCCGAAAGGGGAAAAGTGGAGAGTAAAAACTATTTTGTCTCTTCAACATCGATGACATCGTCGTCATCTTTTTTCTTTGGTTGTTCAGCTTCTGCTCCAGCTTGTTGTTGAGCATTTTGCATAGCTTCACCAATTTTTTGAGCAACTGTTCCAACTTCAGCAATTTTTTGATCAATAGCCTCTTTTGTAACATTTTCATCTTTTAAGATTGTCTCAAGTTCAACAACTTTTTTCTCAATCTCATCTTTTGTTCCAGCATCAACTTTATCACCAGCCTCTTCAAGAGATTTTCGAGTTTGGTGAATAAGTGAGTCAGCTTGATTTTTAGACTCGATAAGCTCTTTTTTCTTCTTGTCAGAATCTTTATTAGCCTCAGCTTCTTGAACCATTTTTTCGATTTCCTCTTCAGAAAGACCTGAACTACCAGAAATTGTGATAGATTGCTCTTTTCCAGAAGTTTTGTCTTTTGCTGAAACATTCAAGATACCATTTGCATCGATGTCAAAAGTAACTTCGATTTGTGGCACACCTCTTGGAGCTGGTGGAATTCCGTTTAACTCAAAGTTTCCTAGTGATTTATTATCTCGAGCAAACTCTCTTTCACCCTGAACAACTTGAATTGTTACCGCTGGTTGATTGTCTTCCGCAGTTGAGAAAACTTGAGATTTTTTAACAGGAATTGTAGTTCCTTTCTCAATAATTTTTGTCGCAACTCCGCCAAGAGTCTCAATACCAAGCGAAAGTGGAGTAACATCAAGAAGAAGAACATCTTTAACATCACCTTTTAATACACCCGCCTGAATAGCAGCACCCGCAGCAACAACCTCATCAGGATTCACAGATTTATTTAAATCTTTTCCACCAAACATAGCTGAAATCATCTCTTGAGCTTTTGGAACTCTTGTTGATCCACCAACCATAATTACTTCATTGATTTCACCAGAATCTAGTCCCGCTTCATTCAATGCTGTTTTAATATGAGCTTTTGTCTCCTCAAGTAGAGTATCAATCATAGACTCAAATTTTGCTCTTGTAATTTTTGTTACAAGGTGTTTTGGTCCAGTCGCATCAGCTGTGATAAATGGTAAATTTACCTCTGTTTCACTGCTAGAAGATAACTCTTTTTTCGCAGTTTCAGCCGCATCTTTTAATCTTTGAAGTGCCATTTTGTCAGTTTTAAGATCAATACCATTTGTTGATTTAAATTCACTCGCTAAATAATCAACAATTCTATTATCAAAATCATCTCCCCCGAGGAACGCATTTCCATCAGTTGCTAAAACTTCAAAAGTTCCATCACCAATTTCAAGAACTGTTACATCAAATGTACCCGAATTGTTATCGTTAGGCTCTTTATCCTAACTTCTTACAGTCTCCTGCAAGTCCAGACTATATCTTAACTCTTTTTTTAAGAGTCTTCCGCACTCGTGTAGCCTTACCGTCTTCGACATTACTCGGTCAGACTCTGTCGCTTTAGTCGTTGAAGTTTCCACCCATTTCTAGGAGGCTTACCTGCTGATTGTCTCTATTTTCAAGATTTTTAGGGTTCGTTACTGAGTTTCCTCGTAATATCCTACTTGAAACCTAACGAGAGATTCCAGCAATTCACGGAATTTTTTTTACTAGGAGGCTAAGCTACTTTACCACCTAAATCGAATACGAGAACTTTTTCATCATCTTTTTTATCAAGTCCGTAAGCAAGAGCAGAAGCAGTTGGTTCGTTGATAATTCTAAGAACATTTAAACCAGCAATTTGTCCAGCCTCTTTTGTTGCTTTTCTCTGTGCATCATTAAAATATGCAGGAACAGTAATAACAGCATCAGTAACAGGACTTCCAAGATATTCTTCAGCATCTTCTTTCAATTTAGTAAGAATTTTTGCAGAAATTTCTTGAGGAGTATAAATTGTGTCAGCAACTTTAACAGCAGCAGCACCATTTTTATCAACGATGTCATAAGTAACTTTGTCGTGAGCCTCTTTTGCTTTACCTTCATTCATCATAAGACCCATAATTCTTTTTACAGAATAGATAGTTTTGTTTGGATTTGTTACCGCTTGTCTTTTAGCAGGATCACCAACAAGAACATCACCTTTATCAGTAAAAGCTACAATTGATGGAGTTGTATTTCGTCCCTCTTTATTTGGGATAATTTTTGCAGAACCCGCTTCATAAACAGATACACAACTATTTGTTGTTCCTAAGTCAATTCCGATTGTTGCCATATGTTATTTTCCTTTCTTTTTATTTGATTTTTTGTCAGTTTTTTTCTCGACTTTTTTAGCAGTTTTCTTTGGAGCTTTTTTAGAAGCAGATTTTTTTTCTACTTTTTTAACCACTTTTTTTGCATCAACTTTTTTAGCAGTTTTCTTTGGAGCTTTTTTAGAAGCAGATTTTTTTTCTACTTTTTTAACCACTTTTTTTGCATCAACTTTTTTAGTAGTTTTCTTTGGAGCTTTCTTTTCTACTTTTTTAGTAGTCTTCTTTGCATCAACTTTTTTAGCAGTTTTCTTTGGAGCTTTCTTTTCTACTTTTTTAGTAGTCTTCTTTGCATCAACTTTTTTAGTTGCTTTTTTGTTTGTATCTTTTGCCATTTTTTAAATCCTTAAAATTTATGCTTCTGCTTTAATTAGAGTTTTTTGTATTTTGTAACTTGCTGTCTAGTCCCAAACATATCTGTGCTTGAAAACTTTCCTTCAATTCTTTGAATTCCGAGTTCTTCCTGATGATTTAGTAAGAACTTTCCAAATTTACCATGTGTTCTTTGGAAAATCCCAAGATTGTCATTCCCTTCTCGTCGTTCCCAAAGTAACTGAACATAGTCTTTTTCAAAAAACTCTTTAGAGCCGTATTTTTTAATAAAGTCGTGAGTTGTGAATTCTCTCTTTTTTATCGCAGAAATAACAGTTTTGAATTTCTTGATATTTACTTCGTTTGGATTATTCATTAGTTTGCCACACTTACCATCGTAGCTCGAAGAACTCGATCTTTTAGTTTGTATCCCTCTTGTAAAGTTTGAACAATTTCACCACTTTCGACCTCATCGTTATCAACTCTCATTACTGCTTCATGAAGATTTGGATTATATCCCTCGTTTGTAGGAATTTTTTCCACCCCATTTTTTTGTAGCATTGAGAGAAAATTTTTCAGAGTAAGTTGGACACCCTCTTGTAATTTATCAACATCATGATTTTCATTCGCTGATTTAATAGCCATTTGAAGATTATCCAAAATCGGAAGAAGATCAGTAGCAAACTTTTCTGAAGAGTAAGCAATAGCTTGAGTTTTCTCTTTTTCAAGTCGTCGCTTGTAGTTTTCAAACTCAGAAAAAACCCGAACATATTTATCTTCAGCTTCTTTTAGTTTGTTTTCTAATTCTTCGATTTGAATATCTTTTTCGTCGCGATTCTCCTCTTTCGGAATCTCTTCGATTTCAGGAGAATTTTCGATTTCACTCTCTTTCTCTGCCAATCAAATCCTTTTTGTGAATTTCAATTGGAATTATATAACATTGAGTCTAGTCATGTCAAGTTTTTTTAGAGATAAAACTAAAAATAGTTAATACTAGAAACACAATAGAAAAGAGTTGATTTGTAAATTTTATGATAAGAATATACGAAGATTGCGATAATTTAAAGAGTAGAAGATGTTTTTTGTCGGATCTCTCCGACACTTTTGATGCTAATTTATCTCTTCACGATTTTTGCATTTTAAACACTCTATAACCTTTTTACTGCGATACTCTCGTTCAGCGACTCGATAACCACATTTGTTACATTTCTTGTTTTCAGTTGGTTGAAATTTTGTAGAAAATTTACATTTAGGATAATCTTCGCAACGAAAAATAGGAGTTTTAAGATGGTTGTGAATAACAATTCGTTTGCCACACTCTGGACAAGTTAGATTTTCAACAAACTCAAATTTGATTGGTCGGCTATATTTACATTTTGGATAACCACTACATGCGAGGAATTTTCCGTTTTTTCCATCTTTAATTTCCATCTGTTTTCCGCAAAGAATACAGACCTCATCGCTAAAGACTTTTTCCCGTTTTTTGTTTGGAACACCATCAGCATTTTCAGAATAACGACACTTTGGAAAACCGCTACATGCGATAAACTCACCGAATCTCCCCTTTCGTCTCAAAAGTTCAGAATCACAATCAGGACAATTTCTACCGAGAGGAATCGCCTCTTTTTGGCTTTTTATATTCTCTTTTCCATTTTCAACATCTTTTAAAAATGGCAAGTAGAAATCTTTCAGAATTTTTTGCCAATCTCCATCTTTTTCAGCGATGAGGTCAAGAGTGTTTTCCATATTTGCTGTGAAATTCTGATCCACAATATTTGGAAAATGCTCTTCCAAAAGTTCGGTAACAACTTCAGCAATTTCAGTCGGCATTAATCTCTTTTTATCAATCTGAATATATTTTCGAGCAACAAGGGTTGAAATAGTCGGTGCATAAGTTGAAGGTCTTCCGATTCCAAGTGCTTCTAAATTTTTCACAAGTCCTGCTTCAGAAAATCTACTTGGAGGTTCTGTAAATTTTTGCTCTTTTTCTACTTTTTGCAGAGTCATTTTTTCACCAACTTTAAAGTGTGGCAAAATCCGATCACCATCATCTAAATCTGTAAAAGCATAGAAACCTTTAAAAAGCATTTTTCGACCCGACAATTTAAACTCAGATTCTTTTCCTGTTATTGTTACAGTCTGATTTTGAAAAACTGCATTTGCTGTTTGAGAGGCGAAAAATCTATTGTAAATAAGTTTATAGAGTTTTATAAGATCATCTTCATGCAAACCTTTTAAATCTTCAGGTTTTAAATCCAGAATTGTTGGACGAATAGCTTCGTGAGCCTCTTGCGCACCTTTTGATTTTGATTTATATTTTCGTGGTTTGTCCGCAAATTTATCACCTAATCTCTCTTTAATAATGCTAACTGCTTTATCTGTTGCCTCTTCTGCCAAATTTAAACTATCAGTTCTCATGTAAGTAATCAAGCCAGATTTTTTACCATCTGGAAGCTCGACACCCTCGTAAAGTTTTTGAGCTAACATCATTGTCTTTTTTGGTGAAAATCCTAATTTACTAGATGCTGTTTGCTGTAAAGTAGAAGTCATAAATGGAGGTTGCGGTGAAATACTTCGCTCTTTTTCCTCGATTTTTGTAACAACAAAATTATCTTTTAAAATAGAGTTATAAATCTCTGTTGCTCTCTCCTCATTTTTAATAGAGAGCTTCTCAATTTTTTTATCACGGAACTTTATTAAAGTCGAATCTAAATCTTTTCTAAAAATTGTTGGAATTTGCCAATATTCAACAGGTTTAAATGCTTTTATTTCCCGTTCTCGTTCAACAATAATTTTAAGTGTTGAAGATTGAACACGACCAGCTGAGAGACCTCTTTGAATCTTTGAAGAGAGGAGTGGTGAAAGTTTATAACCAACCATTCGATCCAAGACTCTTCTAGTCTGTTGTGCATTGACAAGTTTCATATCAATTTTTCGAGGATTTTTTAGAGCTTTTAAGATTGCATCTTTTGTAATTTCGTGAAAAACAATTCGCGGAATTTCCTCTGGATTCTCTTTAAGAGCAATAGCAGTGTGAAAACCTATCGCCTCACCTTCTCTATCTTCATCAGTTGCAAGAAATATATTTTCAGCTTTTTTTGCATACTCTTTTATATCTTTTAATTTTTTTTGGTTGTCGCGAGAAATGGAATATTTTGGGATAATTTCTCCACTCTCTTCACTAATTTCAATCCCAAATCGCTTGTCTGGTAAATCACGAATATGCCCTTTTGTTGCAAGAACCTTGTAATTTCTGGATAAAAAGTTTGAAATTGTTTTCGCTTTTGTAGGAGATTCAACAATAATTAAGTTTTTCAAGAAAAGACCTTTTCCTCTCATTTTGTTTGAGAATTCTATCAAGTTTGATACTTTTAAATATTTATTGTAATTTTAAACTATGAATTAAAATTATATTTATTGAAATTGTCGGAGAGAATCCGACAAAAAGAGGATTTAAAATATTTTGATCATCTCTTTTTCTATAAGTTCTTTTGAGATTTTTCTCTCTAAAAATATTGAATTTGCTAAAACACCCTGATAAACAAGCATGTCAGAACCATCTTTAGTTTCCAAACCTTTCTCTTTTGCAAGTCTTAAAAAAGGAGTTTCGTGATAAATTGCATCAACAACATATTTTCCTTTTTCAAAAAGAGCTTCTAAAATCTCTTTTGGCATTGGCAACAAATCATCTTTTAAACCAGCACTTGTAACATTGACGATGAGGTCAAAAGAGTCTATTTTTAAATTATCCCAAGTATTTACAGAGATACACAAGTTTTCAAAATCTTTCAATCTGTTTAAGCTTCGATTTACGATAGAGACATTTTTAAATCCCTGATTTATAAAAGAGTGAACAATTGCTTTTGCTGTTCCACCTGCTCCAACAATAAGAATTTTTTCAAATTTCCAATCACGAATAGAGTGAATAAATCCATCGCCATCAGTGTTGTATCCGATAATTTTTCCACAATTATTCCGAACAAGACAATTGACAGCACCAATATCACGAGCAACACCTTGAACCTCATCGCAAATTTGAAAAGCGACTTCTTTGTGTGGAACTGTTACACTTGCACCAGAAATATTTAGGTTTTTCATAACATCTGGAATTGTCTTACCATCTTCAATTGCAGTTCTAATATATCTGTGGTCTAGGGCATATTTCTTAAAAACAGAGTTGTGAATGAGTGGCGATTTTGAATGAGAAACTGGATTTCCAAAAATTGTAAAAAGTTTCAACTAATTTTCCTCTTTTGCATTTTCACTCTGTGCGAGTAATCTTGTTAATTCAGAAGCTTTTTGTGGCTTCATTTTTGCAAAAATGTTTGCAAGTGTTTTTGGTTTGATGTTGAGAATAATTTTTAGGGCATCTTTTGAAGGCATCTCCGCAATAATTTTTGCTGCCGATTTTGCTTTCATTTTTGAATAAGTTGTTGAAACCTTGTCCATTTTTAATTTCTCAATCTCTTCAAGAAGTTTTTTGTTCTCTTCTGTCAATTTCTCGATATGTGCTTCTCGCTCTTTGGTTTCGGATAATTTCTCTTCAACCTCTTTTTCCCATTTTTCAACTTTTAACCGCTTTTTCTGTAACAAAATATTTGTCTCTTCTTTTAAAGTGCTAAGACTCTCCTCTTCACTCTTAATTCGGTCAAGCTCAAGAACTAATTCGCCTTTTCTCTGCTCAAAAATCTTATTACATTCAAAAAGTGTGCTTGTGTCTTCAACTTCTAGCTCTTTTCGTATCTCTTTTTCAAGCTGAGACTTTTTTTGCTCAAAAATTTGATTACATTGTAAGAGATCTCCCCCAGAGTTTTCAGCAAGTAGCAGAGTTGCCGAAATTGATAAAATTGCCAAAATTCTCAAATCACTCTCCCTTATTTTAGATTAAATTTGATTCTAGCATTTTCATTTTTTAAACAAAAGAGTTTTTCTAATTTCTTTTGCTAAGATGTTTTTAAAAAATAGGTAGTTTTATGGCAGGACACAGTAAGTGGGCAAATATTAAGCGAAGAAAAGGGGCAGTTGATGCAAAAAGAGGAGTCCTTTTCACTAAATTAGTAAAAGATATTGTTACGGCAGCAAAACAGGGTGGTGGCGATCCAGATATGAATCCGAGTTTAAGACTTGCGGTACAAAAAGCAAAAGACAACTCTATGCCACATGACAATATTCAGAGAGCAATTGACAAAGCAACAGGAAATTTAAAAGGTGTTGTTTATGAAGATATTATTTACGAGGGATATGGACCACATGGTGTCGCAATCCTTATGGAAGTTATGACGGACAATAGAAACCGAACAGTTGGAAATATTCGAGCGACTCTCTCTAAAAATGGTGGAAATCTTGGTGAAAGTGGTTCAGTTGGTTGGATGTTTGAAAAACGAGGAATTCTTGTTGTTGAAAAAAGTAAATTTGACGATGAGGTCGTTGAAATTGCTATGGAGAGTGGAGCTGAAGAAATTTTAGATGAAATGGATGATGTCATTGTTGTTGAAATTGAGCCGTCTCTTTTAAATGAATTGCTTTCAAATATTGAAAAAATTGATGTCAAAATTCTTGAATCTAAAATTGAAATGGTCGCATCAAATGAAATCGATTTGGATGATGAAAAGCAAGAAAGTTTAGAATTTTTAATTGAAAAGTTAGAAGACGATGACGATATTCAGAATATCTACACTAACCTAAAATAGGGAGTAATTTTGAGAAAAATATTTATCGCGATTTTAACAGCAGTCTCGTTAAATGCGGGACTTGTTGATGCAAAAGTTGGAGCAGGTGTTTGGCTTGTTCAATCAACTGGTGAGATTGTTTATAAAGGTGATCCACTTGATTTTGAGGATCATTTAGGAATGGACGGAACTCTTGCCTCTTATGCTTATGTGGATTTTTATCACTTTATTCCAGTGCTACCAAACTTGAGAATTGATGTTACTCAGTTTGGTGAAGATGCGGATAATAATATTCCTTATGGAGTTCAGAAAGAGTTTGCTGATAGAAATCTAACAGGACAAGTAAAATCAAATTTAAATTTAAATCAATTTGACATAATCGCATATTACAACCTCATCGGAACAATTCTACATGCTGATGTTGGTGTCGGGGTTAAGTATTACCAAGGCTCAATTGATGTTGATGCAAAAGACGGAAGCAACTATATAAAAAATGATTCGATAGATATTGATTTTGCACTGCCAATCCTTTACGGAAAAATTGGAGCGACACTTCCAGGGACAAATATAAGTGCCTATGTTGATGCAAAATATTTTAAATTTACTGATATTGAAGTTGTCGATATGAGTGCAAAAGTTCAAATGACTCCTCTCGATATTTTTGTTTTTGATGTAAATATTGAAGCTGGATATCGTGTTCATCGTCTTCAAGTTCTTGCTCAGGATAGTTCAATTTCTGGGTTTGATGCAGATATAAAAACTGAGATTTCTGGTTTCTTTGGTGGAATTAATATCGAATTTTAAGAGATATTTTTGGAAAAAGAATTTACGAGATGAGAGGTTTTTATCTCTCATTGAGAATTTTCCAGAAAATGAGTTTATAGTTTTTGACACAGAGACAACAGGACTTGATCGCCGAACAGATTCCGTAATCTCAATTGGTGCTGTCAAGATTGTTAAAAATAGAATCGAGTTAAGCAAATCACTAAATATATACCTTATGGAAAAAGGCGAATCTTCAAAAGAGGCGATAAAAATTCATAAAATTCGGGAAGTCGATCGAATTTATGGATTTACTGAACGAGAGGCGATAGAGCAATTCGTGGATTTTATCGGTTCTCGACCTCTTGTTGGTTACTATTTAGAGTTTGATATTGCAATGATGAACAAAATTTTCCGTCGATTTGCTGGAGTCTCTCTACCAAATAGACAAATTGAAGTTTCCGAAATATACTATAAAAAAATGATTCGTAAATTTCCAAATGGAAATGTAAATCTCTCTTTTGATTCTATTTCTAAAGAGTTAAATATTCCAAATTTTGGAAAACATGATGCACTTAATGATGCACTTATGACAGCTCTAATCTACTTAAAATTAAAGGCGAACAGTTGAAACTTTTTTACATTGCTCTAGCTGTTCTTTTAACAGCATTTGGATACTTTTTTTTTAACCCATCTTACAAACTCTCAACAGAAGCACGATTTTTTTACTCAATTGCAGATTATGAAGAGGCACACCGCCTAGCATCTGAAGCTCTTGAAATTGACAATTACAATAGTATGGCAATTCATATAAAAAGCAGGAGTGGAAAAACTTTAGAAATTTCAAAATTTAACAGAGAGAGTAAAGAAGCTTCTGAAAAGGTCATGGAAATTATCAGGAACAAAGGTGTTCTTTTAAAAGCGGACAAAGTTCGTATAAAAATGATGTCTGATATTGTTATTGGAAATTATGAGAAATTACATTTAAAAGTTGTTGATGATGAGGTTTTAAAAACTGAAGCTAAGAAACATTATGAAAGATTTTTAAAGTTAAAAAAAGAGGCTGTGGAGTCTCTCAAAGAACACGAATAAGTTTTTGTCGGAAAATACTCCGACAAAATTCTAATTTACTCTTTTGGTTCGCCAATAGAAATAATTTCTTCACCTATTTCGATTTCTTTTTCAATTTCATCTTTTACAATTTTTCCATCAACAACTTTTTGATATGCATCTGTTGAAGCATCATAAATCTCATATTCAGTATCTTCCCGTTCTTCTTCCACAACTGGTGTAGCAGGAGCTTCAGGATTATTTAATTCAGCTTCATTTTTGTCTGAAATAGTTTTAAGAGTTGGAATAATTGAATTTTTATCAACAGTATCAAGAACTGTATTTTTTACATCTTGATTGTAAAGATAACCTAATGTAATTGTATTTGCTACAAAAAGAAATCCAAAAATAAAAGTTAGTCGAGAAAGAAAGTTTGTTGGACCTTTTGCACCAAAAACACTCTCATTTGATCCGCTGTAAGCTCCAAGACCAATAGATGAACTTTTTTGGAAAAGAACAACAATCGTTAAAAGAAATGCTAAAACGATTTGAACCGTTAAAAATATACTTGTCATAAATCCTCTGTATCTTTAAAATTATGTGAAATTGTAGCAAGTTGATTTAAACAAAAAAGTTCTTTGTGTTATACTTTAATACCAACAAAAATAGAATTGAGAATTTTCATGAATTTAAAAAAAATTGCACATGTGAATTTGGCAAAAGGTTTTCGAGGCGGTGAAAGACAGACTGCGATTTTGATTGAAGAACTTTCAAAACTCGGCTATCAACAAGCTGTTTTTTTACGAGAGCAGAAGAGAGATATTTCACTAAAAAACTATTTAAAAAAGAGGGAAATTCCAAATTTAGAGTTTTTTGAAATTGCAAATCCATATTTTCATGGAATGGCACTTTTTCGAGGTTTCGATCTTCTTCATGCACACGAGACAAAGGCAAATCAACTCGCTACTTTTGTAAAGATGTTTCTGGGAATTCCTTACATTATTACCCGCCGAGTTCAGTTTGTTCCAAAAAACAATTTTTTTAATAAATATATGTATCAAAACTCTTCTAAAAATATTGTTTTGTCAAAAGCTATTGGAAATGATCTTTCTCAACTTTTACCAAATTTAAAAATGGAAATTATTCCAAGTGCCTATTCGGATGAAAATTTCGATGAGGTGGAAGATGTAAAATCTCAATATAAAAATAAAATTCTAATTGGGCATATTGGGGCTGTTGTTGATTCTCATAAGGGACAATGTACAATTTTAGAGACCGCAAAAATGATGAGTGAAAATAGGGACATTCACTTTTTACTTGTTGGCGGAGGAAAAGATTTAGAGAGTTGCCGAGAAAAAAGCAAAGACTTGAAAAACATTGAATTTGTAGGTTTTCGAGAAAATATTTTTGATTACTTAAAAGCTTTTGATATTTTTGTTTTTCCATCAAATCATGAAGGTCTCGGCTCAACACTTCTCGATGCTATGAAATTTGAAAAACCAATTATCGCTTCAGATGTTGGGGGAATTCCTGATCTAATTACAGATGGGCAAAATGGCTTTTTAATTGAGAAAGAGAACTCAAAAATGTTGAAAGAGAGAATAGAGACGATTTTAAGAAATCCTAATATTGGAAAAAAACTCTCTGAAAACTCAAAAGAGATAGTTGAAAATTTCTCACCAACAGAAATGACAAAAAAATATGACAAGATTTACAAGGAAATTTTAGGAAAAAAATGAAAAACATAATATTTGTATATGACAATTTAGAAAAAATTGAAGATTTGATAGAAATCTCATCAAACACGAGTGCAAACATAATTCTTACAAAAAGTTTGCAAAGTGGAATAAAGTTTAACAAGAGAGAAAAAGCAGACCTTTTTATCATAGATAGCAGTTTTCACTTTTCTGAAAATAAGATTGAACTTTTAAAAGAGCATTTAAATTGTATTAAGCCTCTTATTATTGAAAATAAAATTGATGAATTCAAAGATTTTTTTATATCGAAAAAGAAACTTATTGCGAATATTCGTAAATCTACAAAAATCTTAGATGAAAATCAGAAAAAATCTTTCCGAAAAACACCTGTTGTTTTTAGGAGCGAGGCAAAATTTAAAAATGAAATAAAAGCAGAGGTTCGTCGTGCAAAAAGATACAGATATCCGCTTTCTGTTGTTCTTTTTAAATATGAACTCGAAAAAGATATTGATGACTTGATTGAATATTTTAGTGGAAAAGTTCGAGAATTTGATTATCTTTGGGTGATTTCTGAAAATAAATTTGCGATGGTTCTTCCCCACACTGCTTGGAACGGAGCACAAATTCTCTCAAATAGACTTGTTAAACATGTTTCTGAAAAATACAATTTCAAGATATGTGCACTCAAAAATCAAATTCTCTCTTTTAAAAGAGTTGAAAATGATGAAACTTTTATTTTTCAAATCGATCATGCTATTGATAATGAGTTCCGAGAGATCAATCGTGAAATAGATTTTTATGTTTGGAAAGATGAGCTTTTTAATGAATTTGCTGAAGCAAAAACAATTCGTATTTTTAACAGATATAAGGGAATGCTTGTTTCTCATGATGCTGATATAATCTATATTAATGGAAGTTTGCATTTACACAATATTCGAGCAATCCAACAAAACATAATTGATAAAGAGAAAGTTACCTATTTTTACAGCTCTTCTATTGATAAAACAATTCGTGCTGGAATTGAATCTCTTCATAAAGAGAATCGTCATGCTGTTCTTTCAAGTTATGAAATTGTTGATCCTGTTTTTACCAAAACCAATATTGCAAAACTCTCTATTGAAGAAGATATTGATGTTTTTATCTATTTAGATGATAGCGATGAGGTTATCAAAACAAAACTTTACGAATTATCTCTTGATGATTTAACTGTTTTTTCTGAAACACAAACTCATCTTCAAGAAAATCAAGCGATTTATATTGAGTTTAGGATTTCAATCCGAGACAAAATCTATAAAATTGAGAGTAATAGCCACATTTTACAAGTGTAAATTGGCGATAATATCTCATA